>CAKTUT010000015.1 GCA_934621665.1 uncultured Oscillospiraceae bacterium
GCCGCCGGACAAAACGAATTGATACTTTATTCCGCCGTGCGCGGCGGAACTCTACGAGGTTTTTCGACAGGCTGAAAACGGGCGTCCGTCAGTTGGCGGACGCCCGTTTTGTTACTTTATCAGCTTTTCTAGCGCTGCCAGCTTCATGCTGGTGCAGAACACATCCATGGCCTGCTCCAGCTCCTCCACCGGTGGAAGCGACGGCGCAATGCGAATATTGGAATCCTGTGGGTCTTTTCCATACGGGAACGTTGCGCCCGCTCCGGTCATAACCACGCCGGCCTCTTTACACAGCTCCAGCGTCCGCTTTGCAAGACCGGGGGCAGTGTTGCATGAGACAAAGTAGCCGCCCTTTGGCCGCTGCCACGACGCAATGCCAAGCGGCGCAATCTGCTCATCCAGATGGCGCAGAACGCACTGGAACTTGGGATTCAGGATCTTTGCGTGTTCTTTCATCAGCGCCAGCGTGTGCTCCTTATCCTTGAGGAAGCGCACATGACGCAGGGCGTTGACCTTGTCATAGGAGATGGTCTGAATGCCGATCAGCTTTTGCAGATACGCCTGATTGTCAACCGACGTTGCCATCACCGACACGCCTGCGCCGGGGAGCGTCACCTTGGACGTGGACGCAAACTCATAGACCATATCGGGATTGCCCGCCTCGCGGCAGAGCGTCAGAATATCGTCAAACGGCACGAAATCGCCGTCAAACTCATGGATGCAGTAGGCGTTATCCCACATCAGCGCAAAGTCCGGCGCGGCGGGTCTCAGCGCGGCAATGCGGCGGATGGTCTCGTCGGAATAGATAATGCCGTCGGGATTGGAATATTTCGGCACGCACCACATACCCTTGACCGCAGGATCTTTAACCAGCTCCTCCACCATGTCCATATCCGGGCCCGTTGGTGTCATGGGGATGGTAATCAGCTCACAGCCAAACGATTCGGTGACCTTGAAGTGACGGTCATAGCCGGGCGCGGGGCAGAGCCATTTGACAGTATCCAGCTTGCACCACGGCTTTTCCGAATGCAGCAGGCCATGGGTAAAGGCCTTTGAGATGGTATCGTACATCAGCGTCAGCGACGCGTTTCCGCCGATGAAGCATTCCTCCGGCTTGCAGCCAAGAATATCTGCCCACAGCACCTTTGCTTCATGCAGGCCGCTCAGCTCGCCATAGTTGCGCGCGTCCACGCCCTCCGAAATGCAGTCCTCGGGAGTGGAAAGCACCGTCAGAATGCCGGATACCAAATCCAGCTGCTCCTTACCGGGCTTGCCGCGCGCCATATTCAGCTTCAGTTCCTTGGCTTTCAGCGCATCGTATGCAGCGCGAACGGTATCATACTCGCTTTTCAGCTGCGCCGGGGTCAGGTTTTGATAAGCAATTCTCATATCTTTGCGACCTTTCTGTTCATTTTCTTGCCGCTTCTGCCGGGAGTGCGGCTCTTCTCTTTGAGTATACCATCTCCAGCCAAAAATGCAAGCGTCTGCCGCCCGGATGCAGCAAAATATGGAATACCCGCCGCAATTTGCGGCGGGTATTTGTTGCTATTTCACAATTCTTATTTCAGCGCGATCGCTTATTTTGCGGCAGCCTTGGCCTGCTTCTCGCGCTCAAGGCGGGAAATGAACAGTGCACATGTCGCATCGCCGGTGATGTTCAGCGTGGTGCGGCCCATGTCGAAGATCTTATCAACACCTGCGATGATGGCGATGCCCTCAACCGGCAGACCGACCTGCGTCAGCACCATGGCCAGCATGATCATGCCGGCACCGGAAACACCGGCCGTACCGATGGAGGCGAGCGTTGCTGTCAGGACGATCATGGCCATATCGCCGAGCGTCAGATCAACGCCGTAGCAGCAGGCAATAAAGACCGCGCAGACCGCCTGATAGATGGCAGTGCCGTCCATATTGATCGTCGCGCCAAGCGGCAGGACGAAGGAGCTGATCTCAGGCTCTGCGCCCATGGAGTTGCAGCACTCGATGTTGACCGGGAGCGTTGCGTTGGAGGAGGTTGTGGTGAAAGCGGTGATCATGGCGGGGGCAATGCCCTTAAAGAACTTGATGGGGCTCATCTTGGCAAGGAAGCGAACAGACAGGCCGTAGACCACAACAATGTGGATGATGTAGCCGATATAAGCGACACCAATAATCAGTGCAAGCTTACCGATGATGTCCGCACCATTTTCGGCGACAACATTTGTCATCAGGCAGAAAACGCCGATCGGGGTGAACTTGATGATCATCATCATGATTTCCATGACAACGGCTTCGCCGCAGTTGATGAGCTCAGCAATCTTCTGACCCTTTTCACCGGCAGCCAGAACGCCCGCGCCAAGGAAAATGGAGATGACGATAACCGGCAGCATATCGGAGCTGACCATGGGGGCGACGAGGTTGCTCGGGAAGATATTGACGATAACCTGCATGACAGAGGGGGCTTCCTTTGCCTCATACTCCAGCGCGCCAAGGTCGGCGGAGGGCAGCGGCGTGAATGCACCCTTGAAGATGTTGACCAGAACCAGACCGATGACAACGGCCAGCGCGGTGGTGCACATATAGTAGACAAACGTCTTAAGGCCAACCGAGCCAACGCGCTTCAGATCTTTCAGGGAAATGACGCCGTCCGCAATCGACAGCAGAACGACCGGCACAACCAGGAACTTCAGCAGATTTACGTAGATCGTGCCGATGGGTTTGATCCACTCTTTTGTAAATTCGCCCATCCCCGCAAATGCGAAGATCAGGCCGGCTGCGATACCGGCAAGCATACCAATAAAGATCCACGCCGGCAAACCCAATTTTTTCTTCTTTTCCATAAATCCTTTCACCTCATAAAGCTCTCGTTTTCCGGAAAGCTCTCACCCGATCCGGTATTTGTATTATAGCAGTCAAGTTAAGATGTGTAAAGGATTCTTTGTGCATTCCGCATATTTTTACGAATTTTTAGAATTTCACTTTGTATATTTTGGCAATTTGCCTAATTGACATTCCCGAAAAATGGTATTACACCACCTCATAGCCGCAGAAGCGGATTGCTGCCTTGGCAAGCTCCTCCGTCGGATCAATAAACGCATCGTCCGTTCCCGCCTCGGCTGCCGCAATGGGAAGCTCGGTACAGCCCAGAATAAAATAGTCTGCACCTCGGGCGCGTAAACCGTCAAGCAGCGCTTTCCACGCCGTTTTTTCCGGCGTGAACGGCTTTGATGCCTTAATCACGTCATAGATCACGTGCATCAGAACGTCCTGCTCCGCTTTATTCGGAATGAGGTATTCTACGCTCTGCACCGAAAGTGCGTTGGCATACAGCCCGGTTGCAAGCGTCCCCTTGGTTGCCAGCACCGCTGCGCACTTTCCCGGATAGCGCGCGGCGCAGGCTCTGGCCGTTGCATCCAGCATACTGATAAACGGAATGTCCGTCTCGCTTTGCAGCTGCGGCAGGAAATAATGCGCCGTGTTGCACGGCATGATGATGCAGTCCGCACCGCAGAGCGAAAGCTTGTTCAGCGAGTCGCGCATCTGCGGCAGCGGGCTTTCGCCGCCGGACAAAATGGCTGCTGTGCGGTCGGGAATGTTGGGATTGTCGTCGATGTAAATGCGGATGTGGTCGCCGTCCTTTTCCGCTTTGGTCAAAAGGACAATTTTACGCAGTAGGTCTGCCGTGGCCAGCGGCCCCATGCCGCCCAGAATACCGATAGATTTTTTCATACCGTGCACCTCCGTTTTTTGGGGAAATCAAAGCTCTCCCCGCACAATTTTATCCAGAATATCCGCCACGCCGCCCTTTTCATTCGACGGCGCAATCAGGTCTGCCGTTTTCTTCAGCGCTTCCTCGCCATTTTCCATCACAACCGCCGTCCCGGCGTAGCGGAGCATTGCCTCGTCGTTGCTGCTGTCGCCGATGGCCAGCACCTCCTCACGCCGCAGCCCCAGCTTTTCCGCCAGCGCCGCCAGCGCCACGCCCTTATTCGTGTTCGGGTTCATAACCTCAAGATCGGTAAAGCCCGCTCCGGTCACAAAATACGGCAGCTGGCCAAGATCCGCCTTTGCCCGTTTGCATTCCTCGTCGCCGGAAAACGCCACATAGAACTTTTCTACCGGCTGCGTGCACGAGGCGATCATCCCATCCAGATCGTACACAATCTTATGGCCGTATTCAAAGAGCTTCTTTAGCTCCGCCGGATAGTAGCGCTCAAAGTGATCCATCGCCCGTCTGTCATTATAAACCTCGCCGCCCATAAAGAAATTCACAAGGCCGTCATATCGGCGCAGATGGTTGTAAATCAGCCGCGCGTCATCCGCCGTCAGCGGGCAGCTGTAGAGCACCTCGCCCGTTTGCAGATCCTGCGCCATTGCACCCGTGTATAAAACGGCATAGCGAATCTGCGGCAGCGCCGCAAAAATTTCCCGGCACTCCCCCGCACTGCGCCCGGTGCAAAGCACCAGCTCCACGCCATGTGCGGCGGCACGCGCCGCTGCCTCCTGCACGCGCGGCAGCACCTTTTGACCTGCCGTCAGCAGCGTGCCGTCTACATCTACAGCAACCAGTCGAATGGACATAAAAATCTCTCCAGTTTATCACAATCTGAAATCACGCCCATTTTAGCAGTCCGAATCACCGAAATCAAGCATCCACCGCGCCAGCGCCGCCTGAAATTCACAATTTCTTCTTTTTTTACCGGACTATGTGTGGTATAATCCATCGTTAGAATGTAGAATTGTACGTTGCGCCCCATGGCGCAGGGAAAGGTTTTTACTATGGGTCTGTTTACAAAAATGTTTGGTACGCGCTCTGAGCGCGAGGTAAAAAAGCTGAACGGGCTTGTGGACGCCATCATGGCGCTGGACGAGCCCTACCGCAAGCTGTCTGACGACGAGCTCAAAGCCAAAACCGCTGAATTCAAAACGCGTCTTGCAAACGGCGAGACACTGGACGATCTTCTGGTAGAGGCGTTTGCGGTCTGCCGCGAAGCAGCCGACCGTGTACTTGGTCTGCGCCCCTACCGCGTTCAGGTCGTCGGCGGCATTATTTTGCATCAGGGACGCATCGCCGAGATGAAAACCGGCGAGGGCAAAACGCTTGTCGCCATCCTGCCCGCCTATCTCAACGCCCTTACGGGCGAGGGCGTGCACATTGTCACGGTCAACGACTATCTGGCAAAGCGCGACGCCGAGTGGATGGGCAAGGTCTACCGCTTCCTCGGCCTGTCCGTCGGTCTGATCATCCACGATCTGACGAGCGCCCAGCGGCGCGAGTCCTATGCCGCAGACATCACCTATGGTACGAACAATGAGTTCGGTTTTGACTATCTGCGTGACAACATGGCCATCTACAAATCCGAGATGGTGCAGCGCGGGCACAACTTTGTCATCGTGGACGAGGTGGACTCCATCCTCATCGACGAGGCCAGAACGCCGCTGATTATCTCCGGCAAGGGTGAGGAATCCTCCAAGCTCTATGAGATGGCCGACTATTTCGTCTCACGGCTGAAAAAGCAGGTGTTCGCCTCCACCGACGACAAGGAATTGCAGGATCAGTATGACTGCGACTATGTGGTGGTGGAAAAGGACCGCACCGTCAGCCTGACGCAGCAGGGCATCGCCAAGGCCGAGGAGTTCTTTGGCGTTGAAAACCTTTCCGATGTGGAAAACGCCACGCTTTCACACCACATCAATCAGGCCATGAAAGCGCGCGGCCTGATGAAGCGCGATATCGACTACGTCGTAAAGGACGGTCAGGTTATCATCGTCGATGAATTCACTGGCCGGCTGATGTACGGCCGCCGCTATAACGAGGGTCTGCATCAGGCCATCGAGGCAAAGGAGGGCGTCAAGGTTGCAAGCGAGAATAAGACGCTCGCCACCATCACGTTCCAGAACTTCTTCCGTCTTTATAAGAAGCTCTCCGGCATGACCGGTACAGCGCTGACTGAGGCGGAGGAATTTGAGGGCATCTACAATCTGGATGTTGTGGAAATTCCCACAAACAAACCCGTCATCCGTATCGACGATCCAGACGTTGTCTATAAAACCGAGGCCGGCAAGTTCCGCGCCGTCATCCGCCAGATCAAGGAATGCCACGAAAAGGGTCAGCCCGTTCTGGTCGGCACAATCTCCATTGAAAAATCCGAGCTGCTATCTCAGATGCTCAAGCGCGAGGGCATTGCGCACAACGTTCTGAACGCCAAGCACCACGAAAAGGAAGCCGAAATTGTCGCGCAGGCCGGTCACTTCGGCGCGGTCACCATTGCGACGAACATGGCAGGCCGCGGCACGGATATCATGCTGGGCGGCAACGCCGAGTTCATGGCCAAGAGTGACCTTCGCAAGAGCGGCATGGACGAGGCGCTGATTGCCGAGTCCACCTCGTTTGCCGAGACGGACGATCCCGAAATTCTCGCCGCGCGCGAGGCGTATGCCAAGGCTTATGCCCGCCACAAGCCCGAGGTTGACGCCGAGGCCGAAAAGGTCCGCGCCGCAGGCGGCCTGTTTATCATCGGCACAGAGCGCCATGAGTCGCGCCGGATTGACAACCAGCTGCGCGGCCGTGCAGGCCGTCAGGGCGACCCCGGCGAAACGCGCTTCTATCTGTCGATGGAGGACGATGTCATGCGTCTGTTCGGCTCTGAGCGGATGATGAACATGATGAACTCGCTTGGCCTTGACGAGGACACGCCGATTGACGCCAAAATTCTCTCCGGCGCAATTGAAAACGCGCAGAAAACCGTAGAAAGCCGCAACTATCAGGTTCGTAAGAGCGTGCTGGAATACGACGATGTGATGAACGTCCAGCGTAAGATCATCTATGAACAGCGCCAGCAGGTGCTTGACGGCGAGGATTTGCAGCGCAGCATCCACGCGATGATTCAGTTTGTCGTGGACGAGGCCGTGCACAGCGCGTTCGGTGAGCAGACGCACCTGTCTGAACCGCAGCAGCTGCGCGAGCTGCTTGGCCATTTCGAGGGCGTGTATCTGCCGCTCGGCTCGTGGATTGTGCCGGAGGCCGATCTTCCGAAACTCACGCGCGAGGACGCACAGCAGCACCTGATGGAGCTGATGGATCGCGTCTATGAAAAGAAAGAGGCGCAGTACACCTCCCCTGTGATGCGCGAGGTGGAGCGCGTCATTACGCTCCGGGTTGTGGACGAATACTGGATGGATCACATCGACGCGATGGACGATCTCCGCCAGGGCATCCGTCTGCGCGCCTATGCGCAGGAAGACCCCGTCGTTGCGTATAAGCGCGAGGGCTTTGAGATGTTTGAGGCGCTCATGTCCGCCATCAAGGAGGAGATCGTGCGCCGGCTCTATACGTTCCGTCTGAAAACCGACGCCGAGGTCAAGCGTGAGCGTGTGGCCAAGGTCACCGGTGAGGGCGGCGGAGACCGCACCGTCAAGCGCCAGCCCACCGTCAAGAAAATCAAAGTTGGTCCGAACGATCCGTGCCCCTGCGGCAGCGGTAAAAAATACAAAAAATGCTGCCGCGACAAGGATCTGGCAGCTGGAAAGTAATCGGCTATGGAATTTTGCGTGCAAAAAAGCAGCGCTCTTGAATATCTGACCGCGCCCGCCCTTTCCTGCGGCGGCGCGGCGCACGCGTTTTCCACACGTTTTGGCGGCGTGAGCGAGGGCGCGCTTGCAAACCTCAATCTGGGCGTCCACCGCGGCGATAAGCCGGAGAACGTGCTGGAAAACTATCGTATTCTGGGCGCGGCCGTCGGCTTTTTCCCGGAGGACACCGTGTTTACTGTGCAGCGCCACACCGACATCATCCGCCGTGTTGGAAAATCCAACCGCGGCGAGGGGCTCTTCCGCCCTGTCCCCGAGGTCTGCGACGGCATCATCACGGACGAGGAAAATGTGGCGCTGTGCTGCTTTGGCGCGGACTGCGCAACCATTTTACTCTATGACCCGGTGCGGCGCGCCATCGGCGCAGTGCACTCCGGCTGGCGCGGAACGGCGCAGGGCATCGCGAAAAAGGCCGTAGAAGCCATGGTGCGTGAATTTGGCTGTAAGCCGGAAAACATCCGCGCAGCCATCGGTCCGAGCATCGGACAGTGCTGCTTTGAAACAGACTTCGACGTGCCGCAGGCCATGCACGATGCGCTTGGCGCGCAGGCGGATGCGTGTGTGCAGAAGCGCGGCAGCAAATACTTTGTCGATAATAAGGCGCTGTGCCGGATCTGGCTGACGCTTGCGGGCGTAACGCAAATTGACACCGCCGGCGCGTGCACCATGTGCCAGCCCGGCCGCTTCTGGTCGCACCGCGTCACCGGCGGCAATCGCGGCGCACAGGCCGCCATCATCATGCTGCAAGGCGGTGATGTCAAATGAAATGTTGTACCGCCAAAAGGCTTTTATGCCTTGCACTGTCGTTTTTGATTCTCTGCGGCTGTCTGAGCGGATGCAGCGGTCAGGGCGTGACATGGTTCAAGGGTGTTCTGGGTATCGCCTCTACTGAACCGGAAGCGCCTGCAGACACAGCTGACACCCCCGCAAGCGACGAGCCTGCCAGCGATGAACCCATGACGCCGGTCACGGAGGTCTCCACCGAGCTGCATGAATTTGGTCTTGCCTATCAGCTGAGCTACGGTCTGCATCCCTATCAGTGCATGAGTCTCAATAACCGCGCGATTTTATCGTTTCTCTATGAGCCGCTGTTCGTCATCAACAGCACATTTTCCGCCGTTCCTCTGCTGGCTGAGAGCTACAGCGTCTCATCCGACGGTCTGCAAACCACAATTGTTTTAAAGCAAAACATCCGCTTTTCAAACGGCATGGCCATCACTGCCGCCGACGCGGCGTATTCCATCAATTCGGCCAAGGACTCGGCCTACTATGGAAACCGTCTCGACTGCATCACAAACGCCACCGCATCGGACGACCGGACGCTCGTTCTGACCACGCGCACAGCCTACGGCTGTCTGCCGCTGCTGCTTGACATTCCCATTATCCCCGAGGGCTCGGCAGATGAGGACGTCCCCATTGGCTCCGGCCCGTATGTCTACCGCGACAACCGGACGCTGATGCGCAACAACAACTGGTGGCAGGATGCTGCCCCGCTGGTGGATTTTTCGTCCATTCAGCTGACACACGCCAGTACCGCCGCCGATATCCGCGACAATTTTGAATATGAAAATGTCAACTTGGTGCTGTCTGACCCCAACTCCGCAGCCTATGTCAGCTTCCACAACGACTATGAGCTTTGGACGGCCAACACCACCATCATGCAGTACATCGGCTATAACCTCAGCAGCAATGTCTTTTCCAACTACGGTCTGCGCGGCGCAATCACCTACGCCATCGACCGTGAAACGCTGGTTACCGAAAATGCGGGTGGCTTCGCCCTCCCCGCCGTTCTGCCGTGCTCACCGCTTGCCGACTGCTATGACGTGCGGCTTGCAAACTCCTACAGCTACAGCCTGCCAAAGTACTATGATCGGCTGGAAAGTGCCAGCGTAGAGGATATGGACGCTGACGGCGTGCTTGACCTGTACGTCGCGTCGCTCGGCTACGCGGTATCGGTTAGCGGAACGATGATCGTCTGCTCGTCCAGCTATCAGCGCGTACAGGCCGCCACGCAGGTGGTAAACGCGCTCAATGAGCTTGGCTTCAATCTGACACTCAAAACACTCGACTATGAGGACTATACCGCCGCTCTGGCCGCAGGCAATTTTGATCTCTACTATGGTGAGATTCGCCTGTCGCCTAATTTTGATCTCAGTCCGTTTTTCCGCAGCGGCGGCTCGGTCAGCTACGGCTTCCTTGCCGACAGCACCATGGAAAACCTCTGCAACCGCGCGCTTTTAAACAGCGGCAACACATATGACCTGTTTAAGCGCGTATGCGACCGCGGCTATATCACGCCGGTTCTGTTCAAAAACCATGCCGTGTTCACCACGCGCGGCTCGGTCAGCAGTCCGGTTTCCTATCTCGACTGGTTTATTCCGGAACAGGCAGACGCAGAATAAAACATAAACGGCTCGTGCAAATGCACGAGCCGTTTGAGCTTGTCAAAAAAGCATTTTTGACAAGCTCTCAAACGCGATCCGCTTCGCTGGGTTCGCGTTTGAAAAAGGCTGCGTGCCGCTGCGCGCATAATTTGTGCGCGAATCGCGCACAAATTCCACACTTGCGGCGCGTAGTGTGTTTTGCCCGACGTACACGCCGCCGGACAAAACGGATTCACACTTTATTCCGCCGTGCGCGGCGGAACTCTACGAGGTTTTTCAACAGGCTGAAACGGCTCGTGCAAATGCACGAGCCGTTTTCTTTACATTTCCCGTCTGCCCTCCAGCGCGCGCAGCAGCGTCACCTCGTCGGCATACTCCAGCTGGCTTCCAACCGGGATACCATAGGCCAGACGCGTCACTCTCACGCCGATTGGCCGCAAAAGCCGCGAAAGGTACATTGCCGTGGCCTCACCCTCAGTGTCGGGGTTCGTGGCCATAATGACCTCCTCCACGCCGCCCTCACCCACGCGCGCAAGCAGCTCGCGAATACGGATATCATCCGGCCCTACGTGATTGAGCGGCGAGATCACACCGTGCAGCACATGGTACACGCCGTCATACTCCCGCGCGCGCTCCATGGCGATCACGTCCTTGGGCTCTGCCACAACGCAGATTTTGCTGTGGTCGCGCTCGGGGTCTGCGCAGATGCCGCACAGCTCCTGATCGGTCAGATTCTGGCACACCGGACACAGCCGGACAGTTTTTTTCGCCTCGACAATGGCTGCGGCAAAGTTCTCAGCCTCCTCGTCGGGCAGCGAAAGCATATAAAACGCCAGCCGCTGCGCGGTCTTGCCGCCAATACCGGGCAGGCGCGCAAATTGTTCACTCAGCCGCTCCAACGCGGCAGGAAACGTGCGCATCAGAACAATCCGCCCAGATTCAGCCCGCCGGTCAGCTTCGACATCGACGCTGCAGAATCAGCCTCGGCCTTGCGCATGGCCTCATTGACCGCCGCGACAATCATGTCCTGAAGCATTTCCACGTCATCGGGGTCAACCGCCTCGGGATCAATCGTCACGCGCACAAGCTCACGCTTGCCGCTGACAACCGCAGAAATGACGCCGCCGCCTGCGGTGGCCTCATATTCCTTTTCCTCCATCTCCTGCTGCATCTTCAGAAGATCCTGCTGCATTTTCTGCGCCTGCTTCATCATCTGCATCTGGTTTTTGCCGCCCATGCTCATCGGCATGCCGCCGCGATATCCGCCCTTTGCCATGTCTGTTTCTCCTTATTGTTGATCTTATTTAATCGTAAAAATATCGTTATGCTCGCCGCCAAAGGCTACCAGCGCATCCATGGGATCTTTGCCGCTCTGCGTTACCTGCCCTTTCAGGGCAAAGCGCACCGCAACCGGCTTTCCGATCACCGCAGCCGCCTTTTCGCGGATCAATGCCTCCACATCCGGGCGCTTGATGATATCCCGCACAAATTCCGAATCCGCCACCAGCGTCAGCGTCCCGTCCTGCATCATTGGCCGGATCGGCCCGTTTGGCGCGAAGAATCCGCGTTCGCGCAGACTGAGAGATTCCCGCAGGCTGGCGGCAAGCTCCGGCCAGAACGCCGTCTGCGCCGGTGCAGGCTTTGCCTGCTGCGGTGCATCCGCTCCATCGGGCGTCTGCAACAGCATGACACCACGCGCCGGGTCATCCGCATCATCGGGAAACGGCGGCCGGTCGTCATCGGACTCATCCGCCTGCGCCGCCGGGGTGGGCTTTCTTGCCGCTGTAAACGCACCGGACGCAAGCTGCTGCTCAATGCGCCCCACGCGTGCGCTGACCGACGCCAGATCACTGGAGATCTGCGGCTGGCACAGCTGCAAAATGCAAAGCTCGGTGTCGATTCTGGGGCTTGCACTTCTGGAAAAGCCCTGCGAGGTCTGCTGGATGAGTGACGTCATTCGCAGAAGCTCCTGTGCTGAAAATTGCTCCCTCAGTGCCAGCGCCTCCTGATCAGAGCACACGCCGGTCAGCATCGTAAGGCCGCTTTTCGGCGCAGTTTTCAGCATCAAAAGATCGCGGCAGAGCGACGCCATCTCGTCAAGCAGCGCCGCCAGATCCTTGCCGGAGGCATAGAGCTCCGAAAACAGCGCCAGCGCCTTTGCCGCGTCGTGCGCCGCGACACACGAGAGAAGCTCGCCCGTTTTCCGCTCGCCGGCAAGTCCCAGCGCCCGGCAGACAATCTCCTCCGTCAGCGCGCCGCCTGCCGCCGCGGATGCACACTGGTCAAGCAGACTCAGTCCGTCGCGCAGCGCGCCGTCAGCAAGCCGTGCAAGCAGCTGTGTGGCCTCCGGCTCAATTTCAATGTTTTCCTGATAGGCGACAAAGTTGATCCGCGACGCGATGTCCTCCTGCGTCAGCCGCCGGAAAGAAAAGCGCTGACAGCGCGAGAGAATCGTGGCCGGGACTTTGTGAAGCTCGGTTGTCGCCAGAATGAACAGCAGATGCTCCGGCGGCTCTTCAATGATTTTCAGCAGCGCGTTGAACGCCGCCGTCGAAAGCATATGCACCTCGTCGATGATATACACGCGCATGCACACTTCGCTTGGCGTATAGATTGCATCGTCGCGCAGCACGCGCACGCTGTCAACGCCGTTATTGGACGCGGCGTCAATTTCCAGCACATCCATGCAGCTGCCCGAGTCAATGGCGCGGCAGGCCGCGCAACGGTTGCACGGGTCGCCATTCTGCGGATTTTCGCAGTTGACTGCCTTGGCCAGAATTTTGGCGCAGCTGGTCTTGCCCGTGCCGCGCGTACCGGTAAACAGGTACGCATGGCTCAGCTTGCCGCTTGTCAGCTGCGCGCGCAGCGTCTCCGTTACGCTCCGCTGTCCCACCACGTCCGAAAACGTCTGCGGACGGTATTTGCGGTAAAGCGCCTGATACATAGAGCCATGCCTCCTTTTGCTCCGCGCCGTGCGCGGCTGTGCGGCGCGGCTGCCATATGACGGACGCCGCGCCGGAATACAATCCGACCCATGACAAGACTGTACACCCTTCTTCGAATATATACTACACCCGTTACCCATACAGCCAGCTCGGAAACGGCTGCCTTGCGGCACACGGGGTGGTCTGCTTAGTGCTGCTTGGTTCCCCACCTGACACGGTTCACAGAGCCCCATTGCGCAAGACCGGATCTTCAACGCCGCTTATATGGGTCAGACGATACAATACATACCCTCGGTTGGGAATTCCTCCCCGCTGTAGCGGATTGCGGGTAACAAGGCACCGCTATCTCCCCGAGTAGTACAGCCTTGTCATGGGCCGGTTCATGCCTTGACAAGAATTAAAATTGAAGATCAGTCAAGCTTGGACTCGATAAAGTCAACCAGCTCGCCGACGGTGTTGACCTTTTCTTCCATTTCCAGATCAACGCCCAGCTCTTCCTCCAGATCCATGACCATCTCAACTGTATCCAGAGAATCAATGCCCAGACTTTCAAAGGTGGTCTCGCGGGTAATATCATCGCTGGGGATATCAAGCTGTGCAGCCAGATAAGATTGGATTCTTTCAAACATGACGAATTCCTCCGTTACTACGCTATGTATGATAACAAGTTAATGATACGGATTTTTTTCACAATGTCAAGAGTAAATTCAGTGGAGGAAGTCTCTCAGCTTTTTACTTCTGGACGGATGGCGCAGCTTGCGCAGCGCTTTTGACTCAATCTGGCGGATTCGTTCACGCGTTACGTCAAATTCCTTGCCCACTTCCTCAAGCGTATGGGGCTTGCCGTCGCGCAGACCAAAGCGCATCCGCAGGACCTCCTCCTCGCGCGGCGTGAGCGTCTTGAGAACCTCCTCAAGCTGCTCGCGAAGCAGCGTATAGGATGCCTCCTCCGACGGCTGTGATGCCTCGTCGTCCTGAATAAAATCGCTCAGATGGCTGTCCTCTTCTTCGCCAACCGGCGTTTCCAGGGAGACCGGTTCCTGCGCAATCTTCAGGATTTCCTCCACTTTCTGCACGTCCAGATGCAGCTCATCCGCAATTTCCTGCGTGGTGGGCTCACGTCCAAGCGTCTGCACCATGCTGTGCGACGTACGCAGCACGCGGTTGATCGTCTCCACCATATGAACCGGGATACGGATGGTACGCGCCTGATCGGCGATGGCGCGGGTGATCGACTGGCGAATCCACCATGTGGCGTAGGTTGAGAATTTATAGCCCTTGGTGTAGTCAAATTTTTCAACCGCTTTCATAAGACCCAGATTGCCCTCCTGAATCAGATCCAGCAGCTGCATTCCGCGCCCCACATAGCGTTTTGCAATCGACACCACCAGCCGGAGATTTGCCTCCGACATCCGCTTGCGCGCCTCCACGTCGCCCTCGGACATCCGCTTTGCAAGCGCAAGCTCCTCCTCGGGTGTTAGAAGCTTAATTTTGCCGATTTCTTTCAGATACATCCGGACGGGGTCGTCAAGCCGTGCCTCGCCCAGATCGTCATAGTTTGCAAGCTCCTCTTCCGTCGGCGTCTGGCCGAGATCCTCGTTCTCAATCGCTTCAATCTCGCCAAGCGTCGGATCGTCCAGATCGCTCTTGCCAATCAGGTCGAGCACATCGCTCACGTCAATCTCAACGCCCGCCGCCTCCAGAACGTCATAGAACTGTTCCGTCTGCTCTTCGCCGGCATCCACCGCGTCCAGCGTCTCCACCAGCTTTTTTGAGGCCACTTTTCCGGTCTTTTTCGCTTCCTCCAGCAGCGCCGTCAGCTTGGCGCGCGCATCGTCGGTCAGCTCCATTTTTGCCAGAAGTTCCAGATCCTTTGCCATAGTTCAGCCTCCGTATCCTTTTTTTTCTTTCAGCTGCCGCGCCATCTCACGCAGCGCGTCATCGCCCGTTCCGTTCCGGCGCTCATATTCCTGCCGGATCACAGAAATGTAGTCGCGCAGCGCATCCTCGCTGACAAGCTGATCGTCCTTGTTCATCACCGCCGACAGATGCGACATCTCATCGGCGGTAAACTGCCCCTCCAGCGCGCCGAGCGTCACGGCAGAGCCGGTCTGATACCGCTCGCGCAGTGCGGCATACACCCGCTGAAACAGCGGCACTGACAGCTGCTCGGGCGCAAGCGGCGTCTGCTCAAACAGCGCAGGCTCTTTGCACAACAGCCGCAGCAGCCCCTCCTCGGCCATCGCTGAGCGAATATCGTCATAGCGGACGCTTTTCACGTGCGGCTGCTGCTGGCGTGCGGGGGCAAGATTGATGCTTTCTTCTTTCTTTTTCTCGCGCGATATACGCCGCCGGAACGCCTTGTCGGCCTCCAGCTTCATCGCCTCATAGCTCACACCCGCGCTCTCGGCCGCACGGCGGCCATAGACCTCGCGCTCCACCGCGCTGGAGAGCGACGCAACAAACTCCGCCGCCTCGCGTAAAAACTGCACGCGCTGCTCGTCCTCGTCCAGATTATATTTCCGCCGCAGCGATTCCAGCCGGTACTCGGCCTGATTCTCGGACTTGTCCAGCAGGAGGCTGAAGCGGTCAGCGCCGTATTTCTTCAAAAACTCGTCCGGGTCTTTCGCGCCCTGCATCCGCAGAACCTTGACCTGCAAGCCCACCTTTTCCAGCATCGGAATGGCGCGGCGCGTGGCGTTTTGTCCGGCCTCGTCGCCGTCATACGTCAAAACAACCTGATTGGTGTACTTCGCCAGAATGTTCGCGTGCTCCTCGGTCAGCGACGTGCCGAGCGACGCCACCGCGCAGTCAAAACCGTACTGGTGCAGCGAAATCGCATCCATATAGCCCTCGGTCAGGATGATCCTGCCCTGCTTGCTTTTTTTTGCCACATTCAGCGCGAACAGATTTTTTCGCTTGTTGAAAATAATCGTCTCGGGCGAGTTGAGATATTTGGGTGTGGAGTCGTCCATCACGCGTCCGCCAAAGCCAATGATATTGCCCCGGATGTCGATAATCGGAAACATCAGTCGATTGCGGAAGCGGTCATAGATGCCGCCTTTGTGCGACTTGACGGCGAGTCCCGCGTCCAGAAGCTCCTGCTTTTCATAGCCTTTTTTCACCATCGCATCCATCAGCGACGACCACTCGTTCGGCGAAAAGCCAAGGCCAAAGCGCGTAACCGTGCGCTGCGATACGCCGCGCTTTACCAGATATGCACGCGCCTGTGTGCCGCAGGGCGCAAGCAGCTGCTCATGAAAAAAGCGCGCCGCATCCCTGCACAGCGCCCACAGACGCTCCTGCTTTTTGTAGGTTGAGGCATAGGCGCGGTCATCGGGGACTTCCATTCCCGCGCGCTTTGCCAGAAAGCGAACCGCATCGGGATAATCCAGTCCCTCAATTTCCATGATAAAGTTGATTACACCGCCGCCCTTGTGGCAGCCAAAGCAGTAGTAAATGCCCTTGTCCGGCGCAACAGAGAACGAACCGGTTTTTTCACTGTGGAACGGGCAAAGGCCAAAGAGATTGCTCCCCTTGCGCGTCAGCGAGACATACTGTCCCACCACATCCTCAATGGGGTTACGGGCGCTGAGCTCGTCCAAAAACGCCTGTGGAAACGCCATGGTTCATCCTCCTTTCCGCTTTATGCGATGCGCGTCAGCGCACCTGCCATGCCG
>CAKTUT010000016.1 GCA_934621665.1 uncultured Oscillospiraceae bacterium
GTAAGGGGGCGAGCCACATCCGCAGCGCTCCTTTCGTCGCTGACGGCTGCGCTTGCCATCCGCCAAACGGATGTGGTGATAATTGTAAACGCGGGCGGACTGCGTCGTCCGCCCCTACAAGGGAGCTCTCATGGATGCCGTCCCTGCTCCGCACGCTGCTGCGCGCAAAAAAGCCATGCCTATTCCAGCGCCATGCTTGACCGTCTGAACGCCGATTTGGAAAAAGAGCAGGCCGACATTGTCAGCCTGCTCAAAACCGGCGCGCTCCCGGAGGACGCCGTAAATTTTAATTCCGGCACGGAAAATAGCGAATCCCAGCTTGTAGGGGCGGACGACTCTGTCCGCCCGCGGGTCGATGTGGGCATCGACCCCTACGAAACTGAAATTGTCCAAGGTGCGGCGCACCGAAAGGACAAGGTTTTCCGTGTCAGTGTTATCAGCAGCGAACCTTGACAACCAACTTCCGAAGCTGATGCGGGACGTGTGAGGTCAGCAGCGGGCAATGCGCGTCCTGTGGAAAGCAGATGGCGAACATCCCCGGCTGCATGGAAATCACAAGCTCCGGTTGTGAAAGCGGCGCGGTTTGCGCGTCGTTTTCTGCGTCATAATCTGACCACGATGCGACATTTTTTACGTTTGAAATGGCAATCTGTTCATCAGCTTCAAGCGCGACGTGAATATCAAGGTAGTCGCGGTGCGCTTCCGCAGTCGGTATGGAAGTCTGCTTCAGCATTGCTTCTATCGCGTTGCAAAATACGTCCTCACCGCAGATGATGTGTTTTCCGGGTTCAATGGACGTCAGCGGCGTGACTTGCAGCCAGCGAAGCGCCTTGTCCAGATTGTCGCTGATCCCAAAATAGGATGGCAGGTTTTCAAGTGTGTCCAGAATCATATGTCAGCTTCCTCATTACAGCTTATCCAGTGTATCAAACGCAATGGTTTCATCTTCCAGCTCAAGTTCAATGACGCAATATGGGAAATCCGAGGGGCGCTCCGGAAGATCGACAAACAGGCGGGAGACGCCGCTGACCGACGGCGGTTTCTGCGTAAAATGCAGGCTCTCGCCGGTCTCCAGCAGGCGCGCCGCTTTCACCGGCGTGTTGATGCAGGGCAGATGCACATAGGTACGGCCATCCATGATATGCGCATACAGACGATAGGGGCGGCTTGTAAAATAGCACCAGCGGATATCATACGGATAAACCGGCGTCAGCGACGTTGCATAGAATGCGTCGCCATTGCGTCTGACATGGCCGCCCACCTTTCGGAGAATTTCCGCACTTTGCTGCGGAATCATGCCGCTGCCGTCCGGACCGACGTTCAGCAGATAATTTCCGCCGCGGCTGTTGACGCGGACAAGAATGTCAAGCACCTGTGCAGGGCTTTTCCAATTCTGATCATCCGCCTTATATCCCCAGCTTCCGTTCAACGTTGCCGGAACCTCCCAGTCTCCGGCGAAGGGGAGCGTCGGGATAAAATTATCCGAGGTGCTCATATACTCGCCAAGGCCGTTGCCGATGCGGCCGCTGACGATGCAATCAGGCTGAAGCGCTTTGACAAGATCATAGATGCCGCGGCTTTGCTCTGCCGTCATGCTCATGGGCGTGTCAAACCACATCAGTCCAAGTGAGCCATACTGCGTGAGCAGCTCGCGCAGCTGCTGCAGGCATTTGTCATGGTAATACTGCGCGTAATTCTTTTCAGAATCCGGCTTTCCGTAGCCAAGACCGTTTGGCTCGTCCCAATCCTGCGCCTGGGAATAGTAAACGCCAAGCTTAATCCCGGCCATGGCACACGCCTCTGCGAGTTCCTCAAGCGGGTCGCGCCCAAATGGCGTCGCGTCCACAATGTTATACTTGGAGCACTTGGAATGGTACATAGCGAAGCCGTCATGGTGCTTGGCTGTATAGACAAGATACTTCATACCGGAATCTGCGGCAAGCTGCACCCACTGTCTGGCGTTAAAGTTCTCCGGGCAAAACGACGCCGCAAGCGCCCGATAGCTTTCCACTGGAATCTCCAGATGACGCATGATCCATTCGGACACATTGTCTGTTCTCCGGCCGTTCCATACGCCGCCAAGCATGGAGTACAGGCCCCAGTGCACGAACATACCAAGCGCGGCGTCTTTCCACCATTTCTGTTTGCAGTCTTTCATTTGTCGAGCCTCTTTCTCAGCAATAGGTTTCGATTGCAGCGTGAATCATTGCGTCTGCCTCGGCGACAATGGGCAGATCCTCTGCCGTAATGCCACGAAGCGGCCGGCGAGCAGTGCCGACATCTACGCCGTTTCTCCGCAGAATTTCTTTCATAACGGCATACAGATTTGCTTTTGCTTCGCACATTTTATAGATGATGCGGCAGACCTCGTTTTGAATCAGACGCGCCTGTTCCATTTGGCCGTTCTGGAACAGCTCGTAAATTTTCAGATACAGCTCCGGCATTACTGCATAGGTTCCTCCGATGCCGCCGCACGCACCTGCGGCAAGACCGGAAAGAAGCTGCTCGTCCGGGCCGTTAAAGACGACAGTTTTGCCGTGCCCCTCATCCAGCCACATCTGGATATCCTGCACGGGCATGGAGGAATTTTTCACGCCGGCAAGACGCGGATTCTTCATCATTTCCCGCAGCAGAGAAACCGTCAGTGCCGTTCCGGCCAGCTGCGGAATGTTGTAAATAAAGAAATCGGTCTCCGGGGCGGCGTCGGAAATGGCGTTCCAGTAGTCTGCGATAGACGATTCCGGCAGGTGAAAATAGATCGGTGGAATTGCAAAAATCGCCGCAGCGCCATGCGCCTGTGCGTGAGCAGCAAGCATTCGGCTCTCTTCTATGCTGTTGCAGGCGACGTGCGCGTATACCGGAAGCTGCCCGGCCGCCTCCTCAATGACGGCTTCCAGAAGCAGCTTGCGCTCCGCAGCCGTCTGGTAGATGCATTCGCCGGAAGAGCCGCCGACATACAGTGCCTGTACGCCTTTGTTGATCAGATGCCGCGTCAGCTTCCGCGCGCGGTCAGGGCTGATGCTGCCGTCCTCTTCATAGCAGGCATAAAACGCGGGTACAATTCCGTGATATTTTTCAGTAGTGTTCATGGATAATGACTCCTCTTTCTTGTGCGGTTTTTCAGCGCCCGGCAATTGCCAGCCTGCGCTTATACACTGGGCGCGCCCTCCCACAGACGGTGCCTGTACAGCACGGCGTCGCCCTTGATTCCATAGATGGATGCGCGGCAAAATCGCAGCGTCAGACAGACAGGACGGCCATCCAGCGCGGAAAACGGCTTCGCGAAGAGAAGCTGAAATGCACCGTCAGCGCATTTTTCCATCCGGAAATCCGCTTCGGAAAAGCCATCGCATGCAGCGCCGTTCCACTGTTCACGCAGCTCACAGCGAATAAAGCTCTCTGCGTCAAGATCGGCCAGTAAAAATAGCGTATCTCCTGTGAAGCACAGTCTTGTCGTTGTTAAAAGGCTCTCTCGCTCCGGTCTGTTCTGCTGGTAGCAGGCAAAATGGTCTTTCTGAATCCATCCGCGGCCAAGCGATGTTTCGCGATAATCGGTGTGACGGCCATTTCCGCCCATGTAATAAATGTACAGCCGGTCCTGCGTCTCGACTGGCGGCGAGGCATAGATGCAGCCACAGTCAAATGCGCCGTCCGGATACTCTCCGACTCCACGCGGGATGAACGGCTGCCACTCCGCTACGGCGTCAAACACGTCTGGCGTGACTGCGTAGTAGAGCTCACAATCCACCGTGTCAAAATCCGGCGCGTCCCGATCACCCTCGTGAAAGATTGCCGCAAGCCCGAGATACAGTCCCTGATATGGGAAAACCGGCATTGCATAGACCTGATGTGAAAAGCCGCTGCCTCGTAAAACCTCACGCGGTGCGGACCAATGCAGGAAATCCTTGCTCTCGCAGCTGGTGATGACCCGAACGCCGTCGCGCCAGCAGCGGGTCATGACCCGATAGGTATTGGTGTTCGGATCATAAAAGGGGAAATTATGGCTGTCGCCCTGTGGGTTGTACGCTGGCCATGGCTGCATTTCTCCCCAGTTGACGCCATCCGCTGAAAAATTCACTGCCATATAGCCGGGGCGTCCGTCGGGAAAATCCATTTTTGTAACGAGCTTATACCGGCGCTGCGGATCGGAATCCCATACGTCAAGCATAACGCCGGTGCCATGCGCATAGCGGAACAGAAGATTGTTGTCTCGGCTTCCCTCAAACAGCACTTTCCCGAGAGCGGGCTTTTCCCAGTGGATTCCATCTGCACTCTGCGCATAGGCCAGCCCAACCTGCCGGTCGGGCCGGGGCGTATAATGCGTATGCGCTCGCGCCTGCTTTGACGTGGACGCGGAGTCCGCATCCTCCAGAAACAGCGTGTAATAACAGCGATACAGCCGCGCCTGCGGATCATACAGCACATTGGGATAGCCGTTATCATAGCGAACCTCCCAGCGCTTCGGCGGGACGGCAAAAAACTCTTCTGTAAATAATGCGCCGTTTTCCGTATCCTTGTGGATGGGCTGCACATGGAGGCTGGCATTGCGCACACCCTGCGGCTGAATCAGCCGACGGTCAAGGAATAAATGTGTTTTCATTCCGAAATTACCTCGTTGTAGAGATGGCAGGCAACAAGGTGGCCGGAATCGCCGCATTCCTGCAGCTCGGGCGCGATTTCCCGGCAGATCTGCATACAATGCCTGCAGCGCGTACAAAACGCGCAGCCTTTCGGCTTGTTGATAGGGCTTGGAACTTCACCCTCAAGAATTTCGCGCTTCAGCGGCTGGTGAATATCCGGAATCGGGATGGCCGATAACAGTGCTTTTGTATATGGATGCAGCGTATGGGCGTACAGCTCATGCGCACTGGCCAGCTCTACGATTTTGCCAAGATACATGACCGCGACCCGGTCACTCATATACTGCACGACAGACAGGTCGTGCGCGATAAAAATATAGGTCAGTCCAAGCTCCTGCTGGATGTCTTTCATCAAATTCAGCACCTGCGCCTGAATTGACACATCCAGCGCAGAAACCGGCTCATCACATACCAGCACGTCAGGCCGCACAGAAAGCGCTCTGGCGATGCAAAGCCGCTGACGCTGACCGCCGGAAAACTCATGCGGGAAGCGCATCAGATAATCCGGACGAATGTTGACAAGGCGCAGTGCCTTTTCTATCATTTCCTGACGCTTCTCCGGGTCTTTGTAGCCGTGTACTTTCAGTGGATCGGAGAAAGAGTCGTACACACGCTTGATTGGGTTCAGCGCAGAATATGGATCCTGAAATACCATTTGTACGCGTTTGCGGAACTGGAACAGCTCCTGCGAATTGAATTTCATGATATCCTTGTATTTACCGTCGAAATTATAGAATACCTCGCCGCCGGTTGGATTCTCCAGCCGCATGATGGATTTTCCAAGCGTGGATTTTCCACAGCCGGATTCGCCGACGATCCCAAGCGTTTCTCCCTGATATACCGTGAGGCTGACGTCGTCAACTGCTTTCAGGTCGCCGATATGCCGTTTGAATACGCCTTTTCTGACCGGAAACCATGTCTGCAAATGCCTGATCTCAAAAACAGCCTGCTTTGCTTGCTCGTTCATTCAGTCCACCTCCGGATATTCGTTGAAGCGAATGCACCGAACCTGGTGTCCCGGTGCGATTTCATACATCGGAACGTCGGCGGCGCGGCAGGCCTCGGTGCAGAATTCACAGCGGTCGGCAAACTCGCAGCCGGCGCCAAGCTCCGCAGGATTGGGCGTCGCGCCTGGAATTGTCTGAAGCCGTTCGCCGTCTGCCATACCGAGCACCGGCACGGAGCGCATCAGCGCCCGCGTATACGGATGACTGCCGTGGTCGAATATATCCTCCAACGTTCCGTACTCTACGATCCGTCCCATATACATCACGCATACCTCGTCCGCCATTTGTGCGACAAGTCCCATGTTGTGTGTGATTAGAACAATCGTCTTTCCGTCTTTTTCCTTAAGCTCTCGAAGAATCTCCATAATCTGCGCCTGAATGGTGACGTCAAGCGCGGTTGTCGGCTCGTCGCAGAGAATGAGCTCGGGATTGCAGATCAGCGCGATCGCAATGGCAACGCGCTGCTTCATGCCGCCGGAGAACTCAAACGGATAGCAGGACATCCGCAGCTCCGGATCCGGGATGCCA
Source organism: uncultured Oscillospiraceae bacterium (assembly GCA_934621665.1). Taxonomy (GTDB): domain Bacteria; phylum Bacillota; class Clostridia; order Oscillospirales; family Oscillospiraceae; genus CAG-170. The sequence goes on from CAKTUT010000016.1 coordinate 6,176, forward strand.
AGCTTTTTAAACATCTCAAGCGCTTTTTGATAAGCTTCTTTTTTTGAGCATCTGGTGTGCTCCCGCAGTCTCTCAATTACCTGATCGCCGACGCGGTAGACGGGGTCAAGTGCGGACATCGGATCTTGGAACACCATCGAAATCTGTGGGCCGCGCAGCGCGCGCATTTCAGGCCCATGGTTCTTTTTGAACTGATCAATCCGCTGTACGCTGACAGAGCCGTCGGCTTCCTTTTTATAAAATGCGATTTTTTCCGAGCTGACAACTGCATTCTTGCCCAGAAAGCGCAGAATGGAGTTCATCAGTACAGACTTTCCGCAGCCGGATTCCCCAACAACTGCCAAGGCTTTCCCGCGCGGGATGCAAAGCGAGATATCCTTGATGATTCGAACCTCTTTATGATCCTGCAAAAAACTGGTGTTCAGCTTTTTAACTTCCAGAATCGTATCCTTGTTATTCATATCCATTCCTCACACCTGCCGTGGATCGAGAAGATCTCTGAGCCCATCTCCAAAGAAATTGACCGAAAGCACGAAGATTGTCAGCAGCAGACCGGGAATCAGCCACAGCCACCACGTGTTCATCAGCGCGCTGAGATTCGTTCCGGCGTTGATAATATTGCCCCAGGTCGGCGTTGTATCGCCGACGCCGAGTCCCAGAAAAGACAAGCTGGCCTCTGATAGAATGTAACCAGGAATGCTGGCTGCGAAGAGACAGAAACTCATTTCGCACAAGCCGCGCCATGCTCATCCAGCCTGTAAACGTGAAAATTAAAATCAGATTCATCATGCTGCGGCCAAGCAGAGCGGCCAGAACCATGTTCAGAACCAGTTCCGGGAACGTCTGGAACAGCTCTGTGATACGGATCAGAATGCTGTCAACCTTTCCGCCAAAGTATCCGGCGACCGCGCCGATGATAACCCCGATGATCGCGCTGGAAACGGCGCTGGTCACACCGATGTAGATGGAATACCGGCCGCCGACCATGCACCGCAGGAACAGGTCGCGTCCCAGCTGATCCGTGCCGAACAGATGCCCTGCACGCGGGAGCGTTGCGCCCACGGACAGATCCATTGCCTTATAATCAAGCGTGGTAAATATCGGATAGAAAATACACGAGAGCAGGATGAGCAGCATGATGATCATGCCGAGCACGGAAAGCTTATTTCGCAAAAATTTATGAAGCTGCCGGTTGAGCAGCTTGCGGTTGTAGGCATGGCGCAAAGATACATTCAGCGCCTGTGCGGATTCACTCATGCAGTTCCCTCCTTATAAACCAAGTCTGACGCGCGGATCGAGCCATGCACTGATCAGATCCAGCAAAAATGATGCGACCAGAACGGACGCTGCAATTGTTAACGCAAGGATCATAATCACCGTATAGTCGCCCGAAACAACCGCGGACGTCATTTTTGAGCCGATGCCTGGCCAGCTGAAAACGCTTTCAATGACGACAGATCCGCTGAACAGCATGGAAATGCGGAATACCAGCACAACCAACACCGGACGCATGGCGTTCCGGAAGCCGTGCTTGAGATAAACTTTCCACTCGGGAATGCCTTTGCTGCGCGCCATCTTGATAAAATCCGAATTCATCACGTCCAGCATGGAGTTGCGCGCGTAGCGCATGACAATGGAGCACATGGAGATGGTAATGGCAAAGCATGGGAGAATCATATGCCGCAGGCCATCCACAAAATGATTGGATGCATCTGCGGAATAACGACCTGTGGCCGGAAGCCAGCCAAGCTTGATCGAAAAAATCGTCAACAGAACAAGTCCAATCAAAAACTGCGGCATTGCCTGACCCAATACGGCGAGGAAACGGCCGACGTAGTCAATGATGCCGTTTTGCTTGATTGCGGAGACAATACCGATTGTAATACCAAGAATCGCGGCCAGAAGCAGCGATACAGACGACAGCAGCAGTGTAGCCGGCAGGAAGTTCTGGATGATACTGGCGATTGACGAACCGGAAACAATCGAAGTGCCAAAGTTTCCATGAAGCAGCTGACCAAGCCAGCGAAAATACTGGATATGGATCGGGTCGTTCAGACCGTACTTTTCACGCAGCGCCTCAAGCAGCGCCGGGTTTGCCGCCATGTCTGGCGTGACAAGATAGTTGACCGGGTCTGCGCCGGTCAGTTTGATGCCGCAGAAAATCAGCGCACTGATGATCAGCAGCATCGGGATCATCATGAGTAGTTTTTTTAAAGTATATTTCAGCATATGGTAGCCTCTTTCTGCGGCTGTTCTGCAAAAGAGAGGCAGAGGATGTTCCCCTGCCTCCCCAAGGTTCAGCTTTTGACAAAAAGTTATTTAATATACCACGACGCAAACTCCATGTCCACGCGATGGCCCGGGCAGCCGAGATCCGTGACGGATTCAGGAATTGCAACGCGGCTGGTGTTCACATAGTTCATATAGCCGATGGTGACCAGCGGCACCTTATAGATCTTTTCCATTTCCAGCTTCTGCAGCGCCTGCTTGGCGGCAGTTACATCCTCGGGCTTGCTGGCGGACATCAGCGCAGCGATCGGCGCATCAAAGTCGGTATCGCCGCCATAGATGTTTTTGAACGTTTCGCTGGTGGAGGCAAACTCGGAATAGTAAACGTCCAGCGGGCCGGTACCCTTAAAGCCGATGTCGTAATTGCGGGTTGTGAACAGATCCGTCGTACCATCCTCGGACAGCGTGGATTCGACCTTCATGCCGATGGATTCCAGATAGTAGATAACGGCCTGAATCAGGTTCTTGGTGGTATCGTCCTTGTTATAATAAAGGATACGCAGCGTGTAATCCCAATCCCATCCAGCCTCATCCAGCAGAGCCTTTGCCTGTTCGGGATCATAGCCCAGACCGTCGCCGCTGTTGTCGGGGTCGCTGATGGGAACGCCGGAGGTCTGTGCGGTGGCAGCGCCCTTGTACAGCTCAGCCAGCGCGTTCTGGTCAATTGCCAGAGCAATCGCCTTGCGGACATTCACATCCTGCATGGCGGGGTTTTCATTGCCGTCCGCGCCGCAGATGTTGAAGACGAAATAACGGTAGAACAGGTATTCGTTGTAATAACCGGTCAGATTCGGATCGGCGTTTGCCACATCCAGATCACTTGCCGAGTTAAAGAATGCATAATCCGATGCGCCTGTCGTCACAGCAGTCAGCGCGCTGTCGGTGAAGTTAACAACGACCTTTTCGATCTTGGGCGCTGTTCCGGTGTAGTATTCATTGAGAACCATCGTGTAATAGCTGCCAACAACCATTTCGCCGAACTTATAATAGCCGCTGGTAACAGGCGCCGACCAGAAGTCGCACTGATAAAGCTCCAGAGGATCCTGATCCTCAAGGCAGTGCTTCGGCAGGAAAGAGAAGTTTGCAAGATTCTTCAGGAAGTAAGCGTAGGGAGCGGTCAGCGTAAATGTAATGGTGTTGCCATCAACGGCAATGCCGGAGATGTGGTCGGCCGTGCCCTCAGTAAATTCCTGCGCGCCCTCGATGTAGCCGAAGCAGGAGGTAAAGGCAGAGGCAACCTGTGCGGCTTTCAGCGCAGTTTCGACGTTCCAGACAATATCGTCTGCCGTCAGCGCCTCGCCATCGGACCACTTCAGACCATCCTGCAGGACGAACGTATAGGTCATGCCATCGTCGGAGATGGTATAGCTTTCTGCCATGTCCGCCTCCCACGCTGTTTCAGTGGGGTTGGCAATCACCAGACTGCGATACATCAGGATGCACGGCAGGCGGAGGTTGTACCAGGGGAACTCCACCTTTTCGTTGCCGGCGTCCGCGTACAGATAAAGGGTCTGCGCGGCGTCAGCTGCCTGTTCGGGAGCGTCGGAGGAATCAGTTTCCTGCTGCTGGGTTTGCGCGGCGTCCGTGTCTGCCGGCGCGGCCGGAGTATCCGACGCTGCGGGAGCAGACGATGTGCACGCAACCATACTCAGAACCAGAGCGAGTGCAAGAAGCAATGGAATGATCTTTTTCATGTTTCGTCTTCCTTTCATATCCTTTGAAGTGAAATTTTGCTGTGTAAAATATTTTCTTCTAATTTGTTTATGAAAAATATTTTCACTGCACTTTCATTGTAACTGCTTTTCATGGATTTGTATATTCATTTTCTCTACAAAAACGCCGCGTGTTTTTTGTGTTTTTTGCGCAATTGTTTCTGGCTTCTGGCACAAAAAGCCGGCTGAAGCCCATTTGGGCTTCAGCCGACAATATTGCTGCGTATTTAGCACGTCTGACGCGCCAGAAGCTCACCAAGCATACTGTCCACCATGCACAGCATTCGCGGCAGGTGGAACGGACCTTTGAAAGTGCTGCCCTTTGTCGGCGGCTCTGTCGGCAGACCGTCCCGGCGCAGATACCCATACCATTCGCCATAGGTGCGATCACTGAAGTGCTGCTTGCAGTAGGCGAGCGCTGTGTTGAACCAGTCGAGGTAGGACTCTTTACCGGTATCACGGTACGCCATCAGGGAGGCAATCAGAATTTCATCATGCGGCCACCAGAGCTTCATATCGTGCTCATATGCCTCCGGCGGATTGCCGAGACAGTCAATGAAGTACAGCAGGCCGCCATATTGCTGATCCCAGCCGGCGTTGATTGCGTTGTTAAAGATGCTTTCCGCCGCAGCGTGGAGCTCCGCGCCCCTGCTGCCGCCGAGGTGATTTGCGTATTCCATCAAAAACCAGCTGCATTCAATGTCATGCCCCGGGTTGACAATACGTCCCTCTGTTACATCGTCCCAAAATTCGCCGTTTAGGCCTACGTTCTCCAGCGTACATTTCAGCTCCGGCTTGACGTGATATTGCAGAATCTGCTGGACGCATTCTGCCGCGTGACGGTCATATTCTTCCGTATTTGCGGGATCAACGCGGCGCAGAACACTGGTAATGTTCAGAAAAATCATTGGATTTGCAAGGGTACGGCCACAGCGCGTCTCCGGAATACCTTTTGGACCAAGTCCGGTAGGATCCTGAATCAGGCCGTTATTCAGCTTATAAATCAGATGGTATGCGCTGCGTGCGCGATTGAGGCAGTCTGCGTCGCCGGTTACGCCATAGTATTCCGCGTTTGCAATTGCGTAAAAGCCCTCAGAGAAGCAGTAACGGCGCTGCCGCAGGGGACGGCCGTCTGCCGTAACCTGAAAATACATACGGTTGCCTGCGGCGCGGTTTATGCAGCATCGCTCCATGAAATCCAGACAGCTTTTGGATGCCTGAAGCCATTCCTGTCGGACGCCATACTGCCGGCAGAGGTATGCAAAGATCCAGCCGCAGCGCCCCTGCATCCAAACGCTTTTATCCGTCGAATAGATCCGTCCGGTCCGGTCAAGGCAGGTATATACGCCGCCATGCTCCGCATCCATGCCATGCTTCAGCCAGAAATCAATGCAGATCCTCAGCTCCTCCTGAATCCAGCTTCTTGTTTGTAAAAGTTGTGTTTGATCCATACTATTTTTCCTCCAAACGGTTATCACAGATGCAGCTTTGCAAGCGCTTCTGCAACATTTTCACGATATTCCTTTGCCCTTTCCGCATTGCACAGGCAGACTTCATTAAACAGGATATCCGCGACAAAAAGCTGTACCATCTTTGCAACCGTAGAGCCGATTTGCAGCGGACCTTCATTCGAACCGCACTGCAAAATGATATCCGCACATCTTGCGCCCGGAGATTTCAGAAAGCGCGTAACCAGAATGGTTTTTACCTGCCGTTCTCTGGCCAGCGCAAGCAGATCGGCCGTGTCGCGAGTAGCGCCGGAATAGGAAAACAGCAGCAGCACATCTCGCGGGCTTGCGGTTGACAAAACAATGGTCTGCAAATGTGTATCTTCCTGAAAAATGTAATTTGGGAATGAGGTAGAAAACAGATGCCAGACCTCCTCGGCGATTATCATGGAGCCGCCCTGCCCCATACAGAACACACGATCCGCATGGCTGAGCGCATCTGCCGCTTTTCGGTAGCACTCAGAGTCAATCAGCTCACTGGTTTGCTTGATTGCGGCGGTTTCGGCCTGCATGATTTTAAACGCCATATCCTTGATGGTGTCGTTCGGATTGAAATTACCGGAGAAGAACATCTGGTCACTGTCATTGGACTCTGATGCTGCCGAGGTTGCAACAAGCAGGCGGAACGCGTTATAGCTGGGCAGATTCAGCTTGCGGCAAAATCGGGAGATCGTCGCGTCGCCAACACCGCAGGCCTCAGCCAGATCGGAAATGGACAGGTACTGTACTTCCTCCTGGTGCGACAGGATGTAATTTGTGATTTTCTTTTCTGACGCGGTAAATTGATAATAACAATCGCTGATGTCTGTGAAAATGCTTGGCTTGCTCATAACTTCAGCTCCCAATCGTATCCAGAATCTGCTATGGAATAAGGTTTTTCTTAATATAGCATGAATGAAAATTATTTTCAAGAGCAGTCTGCACGATTCCACACATACGCGGAAAGAATCGCTGTGCCGCTGACTTTGCTTCATGCAGCATCAGATAATCAGACAAGATCATGCAAAGAAAACCCGGCTGGTGCTTGACGCACCGGCCGGGTATCCCCCGCCAACGCTGCTACCCCTGTCAGAGGGCAGTAATGGCGTGGCTTTTCTTTCTTCTCAGGTGTTCGGCGCCGCATTTCCACCGTTATTGCCGCCATGACCGCCGTTTGGACGGCGGGAACGATAGCGGCGGCGACGGTTACTGCCGCCTGCCTGCTTCGCTCCCTCACCGGGTGCAGCAGGCACGCCGTCTGGGCTCTGCTCCTGCGGCTGCGGCTTTTCTGCGCGCGGCTGCTTTGGCGTTTGCGGGCGGCTTTCCTTTGACTTCTGCTCCTTGGGTTGGGCAGGCTTCTGTTCGGATGCAGGCTTCTGCACGCCGTCAGACGGCTTCTGGCCGCGGCCCTTGCCGCCGCGGCGGCGGCGTGAACGCGAACGCTGCACATCGGCGCGCGCTTCCACGTTTTCAGCAGACTCAGAAGTCTCCTCGCGCACCGGCTGCGGCTCGATCCAGCTCTGGTCGGCAAATGCACCGGAGAAGATCAGCTCCGGGAGCTCCTCAACCTCTTTCTCCTTATCCTGTACGGGTCTGGGGCGGGAAGAGATGGGCGCGAGATCCTTTGGGATGGGCGGGTCGTTTTTGCGCGCCTTGCCGCTGCGCAGCACGCAGATATCGCAGTTTTTATAGCAGCCGATGTTCTCCGGATGATCTTCCATCCGCACCTTGACACTCTGGCGCAGCAGATTGACCTCGGTCACTGTGCCGCGTCCGTCGGGCGTATCCACAAACGATTCGTTCTTTGGTGCGGTGCGCAGCAGATCCTCATACGCATCCTGCTCATACTTGAGACAGCACATCAGGCGGCCACAGACGCCGGAAATTTTTGTCGGGTTCAGACTCAGGTTCTGCGTCTTTGCCATCTTGATGGACACCGGCTGGAAGTCGTCAAGGAACTGCTTGCAGCAGAACGGCCGGCCGCAGACACCAAGACCGCCCACCATCTTTGCCTTGTCGCGCACGCCGATCTGGCGCAGCTCAATACGCGTGCGGAACACCGATGCCAGATCTTTGACCAGCTCGCGGAAGTCTACACGGCCGTCCGCCGTGAAGAAAAACAGGATTTTGCTGCCGTCAAAGGCGCATTCCGCCGAGACCAGCTGCATCTCCAGCTTGTGATCGTAAATCTTTTGCAGGCAGACGTCATAGGCGCGCTTTTCCTTTTCCTGATTGTCGCTGTTGACGCGCTCATCCTGTGCAGTGGCAATGCGCAGCACCTTGCGCAGCGGCGGGACAATCTCCGACGCGGGAACTTCGTGGTTGCCGCATGTGCAGTATCCAAACTCCACGCCGCGCGATGTGTCCATTACCACGTGGTCGCCCGCGCGCAGCGTCAACTCGCCCGGGTCAAAATAATAGGTTTTTTCATTGTTGCGGAAGCGGATATCCGCCACCGCAACTGTCGCCATTACAGGCTGCGGCGCACATTCCGCCGCATCGCTTTCCGGTTTCGGCTGCGCGTCTGGCTGCTGCATCAGCTCATCCTGCGCGGCGAGGCTTTCTGCCGGGATTTGCTCCTCCGGCAGCTTGGTGTATTCATCCATTGGGTATCTCCTGTCTGCCGCGTACGCGGCACGATATAAAATCAAAAATCAGTGGAGCTGTGTGACAAGCCAGCCGATGACCGACCCCACACCCACATTGACATTTAACTTATCCATCGCCGTCTGCATATTCTGCGCCGTGCGCAGAAGCTGCGTACTTGTCCGGCTCTGGCAGATGGCCGCCGCCTCGGCGGATGCTGCGGGCATTCCGCTTTTTGCCGCCAGCGCGTCGCACAGCAGCGTGCGCCACTCCTGCAAAATTGGAATCAGATCATTGCGCTTCTGCTTTTCCATTGGCAGCAGCACGCGCAAAAGCGCCATGGTGTCGCCAGAGACATAGGCCGCGGCAAAATCCGCAGTCTGCGGCGCATAGCCGCTTTGCAAAAGCGCAAGCGCCTGTCCCAGAAAGCCGCCCGCGCGCACATATGCCGATTCCAGCGCCGACTGTGGCTGCTTCGGCTCACACTGATGCAAAAATGCCAGCGCCATCTCACGTGCAACCGGCGACAGATGCAGCTCCGCGCAGCGGCTGCGAATGGTGGGAAGCAGCTTTTCGGCGTGATCAGTCAGCAGCAAAAATGCAGCATAGGCCGGCGGCTCTTCCAGAATTTTCAGAAGCGCGTTTTGTGACGCTGCGCCCATGTCCTGCGCGCGCGGGATGATATAGATCTTGCGCTTTCCCTCGTTCGGGCGGATAAAAACGTCGGCGCGCGCATCGCGGATGACATCGACAGCGACGTTCTTGTGCTCGGTGTCATCCACGGTGATGATATCGGGATGCTGGCCGTCAAAGGCCTTGCGGCAGGCGTGGCACACACCGCACGGCGCATCGCCCGTGCCGGTGCACTCCATGGCCGCGGCGATGATCCGCGCAAGCGTATGCTTGCCAGAGCCTTTCGGGCCGCAGATCAGATAGCAATGCGAAAAGCGCCCCTGCGCGCACGCGGCGCTCAGCCGCTGCTTGATTCCGTCGTTGCCGAAAAATCCATCAAATCGCATCGCATACCTCTCGCCGAACCGGCCTACTCATTCCAATTGTATAGTATATCAAACTTTTTGACGAATCGCTACTGTTTTTTTCGCTTTACGCCACTGTCGTAGAATAACCGCCTTACAAAGCGCAAAAAATCCATCGCGGCACGCCGCGATGGATTTTTGCTTAATTTTCCATTTGCCGTCCCAGAAAGCCCGCTACAGTCTGCACCAGCTTCTGCTCCGACTCGCCAAGCGGCGCGTCGTTCTGTTCCAAAAGCAGCATCACACAGCCCATCAAATCACCCTCCGACAAAATCGGCGCAGCCACACCCAGATGATAGCGCTCCACGCCGTCGCAGACGCGGATTTTACTCTCGCCGTCCTGATAGCGGTAAATTTTCCGCGCCTCCATCAGGTGCTCCAGCTCCTGCGAGCTTCGCTTGTCCATCAGTTCGCGGCGCGGCGCTCCTGCCACGGCAATAACCGTGTCGCGGTCACAGACCGCCGCGATGTGGCCGGTGTTCTTACCAATTGCATCGCACAGCTGTGCGGCAAAATCACTCAAATCGTTCATCGGGGAATACTTTTTAAAAATGACCTCGCCGTCTTTTTCCGTATAGATCTCCAACGGGTCGCCGTTGCTGATAACACTGACACGGAAAACCTTGTCCTTTCGGTGCGCCGCACCTTGGACAATTTCAGTTTCGTAGGGGTCGATGCCCACATCGACCCGCGGGCGGACAGAGTCGTCCGCCCCTACAAGCTGGGATTCGCTATTTTCCGTGTCCCAATTAAAATTTACGGTGTCCTCCGGGAGCGCGCCAGTCTTGAGCAGGCTGTCGATGTCCGCCTTGAGCTGCACCTCGATGTGATCTTCAAACACCCGAATTTTTTCGATCATCAGATTCAGGTCGTTGCGGTCGAGCGACGGCTTTTCCAGAATGTCGTGAAATACATCCATTGCCGTTTTCGCCACGCGGTTGATGCGGATGATGGTGTTGCGCTTGTCGCTGGCAAATTCGATCTGGTGCTGAATGCCTGCAATGCGCTGCGTCAGCTCCGCTTCCAGCTCATCGTAGGTTTCGTCCAAAAGTGCTTCCTGCTCCGGGTGCTTCATGATGTCGCGGATGCGCTGGCGCTTGGTCGCTTTCAGCTCCTCCTGCTTGTCAAGCAGTAAGGCTTCCAGATTTTCTTCCGTGCGCTTCGTCTCCGCAATGTCGGTCTGTTCTTTCTCCAGATCGGCGTTCAGCCGCTCGAGCATGGTGCTGGAAT
>CAKTUT010000017.1 GCA_934621665.1 uncultured Oscillospiraceae bacterium
ACATGATTCTGGACGTTCACGCAATTTTGAACGACGAGAACGCCAGCGGGCTTCATTTCTTAAAAAAACTATCATAACGGCAGGAGGAGCAGTATGGAAAGAACCCGGGCAATACGGACATGGGGCGGTTTCCTGCTGCTCCTTATTTTGCTGCTTGTCTTTCTGATCTGGAATTTATTCGCGGGCAGTGTAAAGCTGCCTGCACGCGAAATTATCGGCATTCTGCGCGGCACGGCCAACACCACACAGAGCAGAATTCTGTTGCAGATCCGGCTTCCGCGACTGCTTTCAGCCATGATTTTGGGCGGCGCGCTGTCGGCTTCTGGTTATCTGCTGCAAACGTTTTTCCATAACCCTATTGCAGGTCCGTTTGTGCTTGGCATTTCGTCCGGTGCAAAGCTGACCGTTTCCATTACGATGATTTTACTGCTCAGCCGGGGAATGATGTCCACGTCTGCGTCGCTGATTTCGGCGGCATTTGTGGGCGCGATGCTCTCGATGGGCTTTGTGCTGCTGATTTCGCACCGCGTCAAGCGGATGAGTCTGCTCGTTGTGTGCGGTGTAATGATCGGCTATATTTGCTCGGCGCTGACCGATTTTCTGGTCACATTTGCCGACGATTCGAACATTGTAAACCTCCACAACTGGTCGATGGGCTCGTTTTCCGGTATGAGCTGGGACAATGTGCGCACGATGGCCATTGTCTGCGGCGCGGCGCTGGTGCTGACGTTCTTGCTGTCAAAGCCCGTCCGCGCGTATCAGCTGGGCGAGGTGTATGCGCAGAATATGGGCGTTCCGCTGCGCGCGTTCCGCGCGGCTCTGATTTTACTTTCAAGCGTGCTGTCGGCATGCGTTACGGCGTTTGCAGGACCGATTTCATTTGTCGGCATCGCTGTGCCGCACCTGATGAAATCGCTGTTCAAATCTGCCGAGCCGCTGATTCTGATTCCGGCGAGCTTTCTTGGCGGCGGCGTATTTTGCCTGTTTTGTGATCTGATTGCGCGCACGGCATTTGCGCCGACTGAGGTGAGCATCAGCTCGGTGACGGCTGTTTTCGGTGCGCCGGTTGTGATCTACATGATGGTGCACAGAAAGGCGGAATGAGATGGAAAGCTATCTGAAAACTGACGGCCTTGCGGTTGGCTATGACGGCAGGGCGCTGATTGCGCAGGTGGCGCTTTCGGTGCAGCGCGGCAAAATTGTCACGCTCATTGGGCCGAACGGCTCAGGCAAATCCACCATTCTGAAAACAATTGTTGGCCAGCTGCCGCGCGTGGACGGCGCAGTGTTTCTTGACGGAGCGGAGCTGCGAACGCGCAGCCGCAACGAAATCGCGCGCCGTATGGCAATTTTGATGACCGCACGCATGGAGCCGGAGCTGATGACCTGCCGCGATGTGGTTGCAACCGGGCGCTATCCCTATACCGGCCGCCTCGGCATCCTGAGTGCTGCGGATAAGCAGATCGTGGATGAGAGCCTTTCGCAGGTGGACGCGCTTGCGTTTGCCGACCGTCCGTTTCAGGCTGTGAGCGATGGACAGCGGCAGAGAATCCTGCTGGCGCGTGCGCTTTGCCAGCAGCCGGAGCTGATTGTGCTGGATGAGCCGACGAGCTTTCTCGATATTCGCTATAAGCTGGAGCTTTTGAGCATTTTAAAACACATGGTGCGCGAAAAGCAGCTGGCGGTGCTCATGTCGCTACATGAGCTTGACCTTGCCGAGCGTGTTTCCGATACGGTTGTGTGCGTGGCGGGCGACCGTATCGACCGGGTGGGAAGCCCGGATGAGATTTTTACGCGCGAGTATATCGCAAAGCTTTATCATATGGAGGCGGGGAAGTATGACCCATGCTTCCAGTCGCTTGAATTTGTACCGTGAGGTGTGGACAGTGAATGAATCATGCGGAACGTTTTACGCTGTTGGTGTCGGTCCGGGAGATCCAGAGCTTCTGACACGGCAGGCCTGCCGAATTTTGCAGAGCTGCCCGGTCATTGCCGCGCCGCGGACAAAGTCGGGGCAGATGTTGGCACTGGACATTGCGCGCGGCGCAGTTGCGCTGGACGGCAAGACTATCCTGCCGCTTGCATTTACCATGTCGCAGGATAAAACGGTGCGCGCTGAGGGCTACAGCGCCGCGGCGGACTGTATTGCGGAGAAGCTGGATGCGGGGCTGGATGTTGCCATGGTGAGCCTTGGCGATGTCAGCATCTATGCCACGGCATATTATGTGCTTGAGGTGCTCCGGGTGCGGGGCTATCGCACGGTAATGACGCCGGGTGTGACCAGCTTTTCCGCCGTGGCGTCGCGGCTTGGGTGTAGTCTGACGGAAATGGAGCAGCCGCTGCATATTCTGCCGGGTAGCGCCGGGCTGGATGAAGCGCTTGCACTTCCGGGAACAAAGGTGTTGATGAAATCGGGCAGCGCCATCCACGAGACAGTGGCGGCGCTTGCACGGCACGGTATGCTGGAATGTGCAGAGCTGGTATGTGACTGCAGTCTGCCAATGGAGCAGGTTTACCGTGACCTGCGTGCGCTGCCAGAGCAGCTGAGCTATTTTGCCACCATTGTTGTACACGAAAGGAGCACGACATGCAGGTAAATGTGCCGCGCCTCGTTCTGGCCGGAACGAACAGCGGCTGTGGCAAGACAACCGTGACATGTGCTGTTTTGCAAGCGCTGGTCAACCGCGGTATTGCGGTTGGCGCGGCAAAGTGCGGGCCGGATTATATCGACCCGATGTTTCATAGCCGCATCATCGGCGCAAAGAGCCAAAATCTTGATTCATTCTTCTTTGACGACAATACGCTCCGTTTTTTGCTGGCGGAAAACAGCATGGGCTGCGATGTGACGGTGATTGAGGGTGTGATGGGCTATTACGACGGCCTGGGCCTGACGCAGACGCGCGCCAGCACGTATGAAATTGCGCAAAAGACGAGCAGCCCGGTAATTCTGGTTGTAAACGCGCACGGCGCGGCGCTGTCGGTGCTGGCTGTGGTGCATGGCTTTTTACACTTTCTTCCTGGAAATAACATCTGCGGCGTGATTTTGAACGGCTGTACGGCCATGAGCTATGCGCCGCTTGCAAAAGAGCTGGAGGCACGTCTTGGCGTCAAAGCGTGCGGATATCTGCCGCGAATGGACGAGTGTACGCTGGAAAGCCGGCATCTTGGACTTGTTACGGCGGCAGAAGTTGAAAATCTGCGCGAAAAAATGCAGCGCCTTGCGCAACAGGCAGAACAGAGCATTAATCTTGATGCTCTGCTGAACATTGCAAATGCCGCTGCGCCCCTCTGCGCTAAGCCGCCTGCGCTGCCCGAGGCAGGAGAGCCGGTGCGCATTGGTGTGGCGCGCGACAAGGCATTTTGCTTTTATTATGCGGACAGTCTGGGGCTTTTGCAGCGCCTTGGCGCGGAGCTTATCCCGTTTAGTCCAATGACGGATGCGCGGCTGCCGGAGAGGTTGGATGGGCTGTATCTTTGCGGCGGATATCCGGAGCTCTATACGGCGCAGCTTAGCCGGAATACGACCATGCGTCAAAGCGTTCGAGAGGCGGTTTTATCCGGGCTTCCGTGCATCGCCGAGTGCGGTGGCTTCATGTATCTGACGCAGTCAATTGCAGATGCGCCGATGGCAGGCGTGCTTCCGGGGCGATGCTTTGACGCGGAAAAGCTGACGCGTTTTGGCTATCTTACGTTGACGGCGCAGGAGGACAATCTCCTTTGCCGCGCAGGCGAGTCGATTGCTGCACATGAATTTCATCACTGGGACGCGGAGCAGCCCGGTGTGTGCTTTACGGCGGAAAAGCCGTCAGGCAAGCGCTGGCAGTGTGTCCACGCGGGAAGAACACTTTATGCAGGCTATCCGCATTTTCATTTTTACGCAAATCCATCGTTTGCCGTCCGCTTTTTGGAGGCCTGCCGAAAGGAGAAGCATCAACATGCTGGAACAGATCAAACCAATGGACATTGAGCGGCGCAGCTTTGAGATCATCACCGAGCTGCTGGGTGACCGCGTGCTTGATCCGGAAAATGAGCTTGTCATCAAGCGCGCCATCCATACAACCGCCGATTTTGACTATGCCGACAATCTGGTATTTTCGGAGCACGCGGTTCAGAAAGGAATTGCAGCGCTGAAAGCCGGATGCGATATCGTCACCGATACGCAGATGGCCAGAGCCGGTATCAACAAGACAATTTTGTCCTCGCTTGGCGGCGAGGTGCACTGCTTTATGTCGGATGCGGATGTCGCCGCCGAGGCAAAGGCGCGCGGTGTGACGCGGGCAATTGTTTCGATGGAAAAGGCGGTGCAGCTGCAAAAACCGTGCATCTTTGCCATCGGCAACGCGCCCACGGCACTTGTTGCGATCGAGCGGCTGATGGAGGAGGGAAAGCTCACACCGGCGCTGATTATCGGCGTGCCGGTGGGGTTTGTCAACGTGGTGGAAAGCAAGGAGCTGATGATTGCGCATCATCTTGCGCCGTATATCATTGCGCGCGGACGCAAGGGCGGCAGCAACGTGGCCGCGGCCATCTGCAACGCCATGCTCTATCAGATTCGGCGCTGAGATGGAAGAATATATCGTAAAGGACGGAAAAAAGCTGCGCCTTGGTTATACAACGGGTTCATGTGCAGCGGCAGCGGCCAAGGCGGCGGCGCTTATGCTGCTGACCGGAACGAAGAAAGAGCACATTGCGCTTTTGACCCCGAAAGGCATCCAATTGCACCTTGCGGTGCTGGAAATCGCGATGTCCGCCGACGAGGTCTCCTGTGCCATCCAAAAGGACAGCGGCGATGACCCGGACGCCACGCGCGGCACGCTTATTTTTGCCACAGTACGCCGGTCAGATGTACTGGGCGTTCAAATTGACGGCGGCACAGGTGTTGGGCGCGTGACGAAGCGCGGCCTTGACCAGCCGATAGGCGCGGCGGCCATCAACTCTGTGCCGCGGCGGATGATCGCGGAAAACGTGGAGGAGGTCATCCACCTGTGCGACTACCACGGCGGGCTGTCCGTTGTCATTTCTGTCCCGGCAGGAGAAGCGCTTGCAAAAAAGACGTTTAATCCGCGGCTTGGAATTGTGGGCGGCATTTCCATTTTGGGAACTACTGGAATTGTTGAGCCGATGAGCGAGCAGGCGCTTGTTGATACGATCCGCGTTGAGCTCCGCCAGCGGCGGGCGGACGGTGAAGAATACGTTCTGCTAACGCCGGGAAATTACGGTGCGGACTACATCCGCGACGATATCGGAATTGACCCGCGGACGGCGGTGCTGATGAGCAATTTTGTCGGCGAGGCGCTGGATATCTGCCGGGAGCTTGGCTTTCGCGGAGTGCTGCTGGTCGGCCACATCGGAAAGCTTGTGAAGCTTGCGGGCGGGATGTGGAACACACATTCCAAATTCGGCGACTGTAGGATGGAAATTCTTGCCTCGCACGCGGCGGCGCTGGGGCTTTCGGCGGGAAAAACGGACGAGATGCTTGCAAGCGTGATGTGTGACGATGCGCTGCGCATCTTAAAAGAAGAAAATTTGTATGACGCGGTGCTTTCGCGTCTTGCCGCGCGGATCGAATTTCATCTGGCGCACAAGTGCGGCGAGATGGACGTTGGCGCGATTGTATTTTCCAAGGAATATGGCCGCCTGTGCCAGACCAGCCGTGCGCCGGCGCTGCTGGAGAAAATCATGGAGGAGTAACGATGGTACATTTTGTTGGCGCCGGGAGCGGCGCGGTCGATCTGATTACGGTTCGCGGGGCAAGATTTCTGGAGCAGGCAGATGTGATCATCTACGCCGGTTCGCTTGTCAACCCGGAGCTGCTTTCGTATGCGAAGCAGGGCTGCGAGATTCACAACAGCGCAAAAATGACGCTGGAGGAGGTGATTGCCGTCATCCGCGGCGCAGAGGCGGCGGGCAAGACCACCGTTCGTCTGCACACGGGCGATTCCAGCATCTATGGCGCGGTGCGCGAGCAGTTTGACGAGCTGGAAAAGCTGGGCATTTCCTATGATGTTTGCCCAGGCGTCAGCGCGTTTTGCGGCGCAGCCGCGGCGCTGCGTGCGGAGTATACGCTTCCGGATGTCAGCCAGACGGTCATTATCACGCGCGCAGCTGGGAAAACGCCTGTGCCAGAGCGTGAGTCGATTCATGCGCTTGCGGCGCATCAGGCGACAATGGTGCTGTTCCTCAGCACATCGCTGACGGACAAGCTCCAGCAGGAGTTGCTGGCTGGCGGCTATGATGAAAACACGCCTGCGGCGGTTGTATATAAGGCCACATGGCCGGAGGAGAGAATTTTCCGCTGTACTGTGGGAACGCTCCACAAGACCGTCACGGAAAATGGGCTGACAAAAACGTCGCTGATTGTGGTGGGCAGCTGCCTTGGAGACGCGTATATGCGCTCGCTGCTCTATCATCCGGGCTTTACCACCGAGTTCCGCGAGGCAACGCAATGAGACTTGCGATTTTCGCCTACAGCCGCGGCGGCTGCCGGACGGCGCGCCGCGCCATGCAGGCGCTTGATGCGCATGAGACAATCTGCTACACCATGGAGCGTTTTTCCGAGCCGGGCTTTTTGCCGCTGGTAAAGAGCGTATACGGCGAGGCGTTTTCAAGAATGGACGCGCTGGTGTTTGTTGGCGCGTGCGGGATTGCTGTGCGGGAAATTGCGCCGTTTGTGCGCGACAAAAAAACAGACCCGGCGGTACTTTGCATCGACGAGCGTGCGAAATTTGTCATTCCGCTGCTCTCCGGCCATATCGGCGGGGCAAATGTGCTGGCGCAGCGGCTGGCCGAGGCGCTTGGTGCGGCGGCGGTTGTGACGACGGCAACAGACGTGAATGGAAAATTTGCGGTTGACGCGTGGGCAGCGCAGAACGGCTGCGTGATTTCCGATATGGCGCTTGCAAAGGAATTTGCTGCGGCAATTTTGGAGCAGGATCTGCCGCTTTGCAGCGCGTTTCCGATTGTTTCGCCGCTGCCCGGAGGTGTGATAACGGGCAAAAGCGGCGCACTTGGCGTGTACATTGGCTGCGATGTGCGCAAGCCGTTTGAAAGAACACTCCGGCTGATTCCCCAAAAGCTGCATATTGGTGTGGGCTGCCGCAGGGACATTTCGGCAGAAGCCGTAGAGACGGCAATCCGGCGTGTATTTGAAGAGAACAAGCTTGATCTGCGCGCGGTCTGCGGTGTGTATTCAATTGATCTGAAGCAGAATGAGCAGGGACTTCTGGAAGCCTGCCGTAAAAACGGCTGGCCGGCTGCATTTTATTCAGCGCAGGTGCTTCTGGACGTGCCGGGCTCATTTACAAAATCGAAATTTGTTGCGTCGGTGACCGGCGTGGACAACGTCTGTGAGCGTGCGGCGATGGTTGGCGCGCAGACGCTTCTGGTTCGAAAAACGGTGCTGGACGGCGTAACCGTGGCGGCAGCCATGGAGAATTGGGAGGTACGTTTTGGGTAAGGTATTGGTCGTGGGCATTGGCCCGGGTAATTTTGAAAATATGACCATCCGCGCAGACCGGGCGCTGTCGTCGTGCGACGCAATTGTGGGTTACCCGGTCTATGTCGATCTGGTAAAGGACCGCTATCCCGGCAAGGCACTTTATGCAACGCCCATGACGCAGGAGGTAAAGCGCTGTCAGCTGGCGCTGGAGCTGGCGCGCGAGGGTAAAGACGTCTGTGTTGTCTGCTCAGGCGACAGCGGTATCTATGGTATGGCGGCGCTTGTCTATGAGCTGCGCGGCGCGCAGCGTGAGCCGGAGGTGGAGACGATTCCCGGCCTGACGGCGGCGTGCAGCGGCGCTGCGGTACTTGGCGCGCCGCTGACGCATGATTTTGCGGTAATCAGCCTTTCCGACCGTCTGACGCCGTGGGAGAAGATCGAAAAGCGGATTCTTTGCGCCGCCGAGGCAGATTTCTCAATTGCTATTTATAATCCGGCAAGCCATGGCCGCCCGGAGCATTTAAAACGCGCGTGTGAAATTCTTCTGCGTGTGTTGCCGGGGGAGAGACTGTGCGGCGTTGTCCGAAATATTGGCCGCAGCGGTGAGGAAAAGCAAATTTTGACGCTGGGGGAGCTGAAAGACGCGGATGTGGATATGTTCTGCACCGTATTTATCGGAAATTCATCCACAAAAACACTTGAGAATAAACTGATTACGCCGAGAGGATATCGGAATGTATAGAATCTGTGTATTTGGCGGTACGACCGAGGGGCGGGAGCTGATTTCGTTTTTGAACGCACAGCCGTGCGAGATAACGGCGTGCGTGGCGACGGAATACGGAAAGACACTGCTTCCCGAGACGCAGCGCCTGACCGTGTCGGCCAGACGGCTTCCAGTCGATGAGATTGCCGCCATGCTGGCTGCGGAGCGCTTTGATCTGGTGATTGACGCGACGCATCCGTATGCCGCGTCAATCACACAAAGCATTGCCAAAGCGTGTGCACAGACAAGAACGCAGCGCTGGCGGCTGCTGCGCGGCGCGTCGGAGACCTCGGCGGACGCGGTCATAGTAGAAAGTACGGCGCAGGCAATCTCGTTTTTAAGCGGTACAGAGGGACGTATTTTGCTGACAACGGGCAGCAAGGAGCTTGTGGCCTATGCCGGAATGGCTGATTTTGCCGAGCGAGTCTGGGTGCGCGTGCTTCCGATGAAAGCATCGCTGGATGCGTGTGCGGCAGCGGGGCTTTCTCCATCGCACATCATCGCCATGCAGGGGCCGTTTTCAGAAGAGATGAACGTAGCAATGCTGAAAAGCGTGGGCGCAAAGTGGCTTGTGACAAAGGATGGCGGCGATGCGGGCGGCTTTGCAGCCAAGAACAGCGCAGCGCAAAAAGCGGGCGCGCGCCTGCTCGTCATTGGCAGACCGGCGCAGGAACAGGGCATGAGTCTTGCGCAGACGATTGACGCGCTCTGCGCGCAATTTGGCTTCGCACGCACGGCGGAGGTGTTTGTTGTTGGGATTGGCCCGGGTGATGCGCGCGCGCAGACCGCTGAGGTTCGCGAGGCAATTGAAAATACAGACTGCCTGATCGGTGCGCAGCGGATGCTGGACGGCGCGGCAAGACCGGGACAGTTGGTGCTTGAAGCAATTGCACCGGAGAAGATCGCCGCGTTGATTGCACAGCACCCGGAATGCGCGAGCTTTGCGGTTGTCATGTCCGGTGACACCGGTTTTTTCAGCGGCACAAAAAAGCTGCTGCCGCTTTTAACCGGCTGCCGTGTACACGTTCTGCCGGGATTGAGCTCGATGAGTTATCTCTGTGCCAGACTTGGCACAAGTTATGAGGATGTTGTGCCAGTAAGTCTGCATGGCCGCGCACACGATATTACGCGCGACGTGCGAAAGCATGAACGGATATTTGCGCTGGTGGGCGGCGACGGCGGAATGCAGACGCTCTGTCAGAAGCTCACAGCGGCAGGACTTGGTCGTGTGCGTGTCAGCGTGGGTGAGCGGCTGCGCTATCCGGACGAAAAAGTCACCTGCGGCACGGCAGAGGCGCTTTCAGCACATGAATTTGACAGGCTCAGCGTAGCGCTGATTGAAAACCCGCACCCGGACGCCGTTGTGACGCACGGCCTGCCAGATGAATGCTTCCTGCGCAATCAGGAGGCGGGGCATGTTGTGCCGATGACCAAGAGCGAGGTGCGAAGCGTCTGCCTGTCCAAGCTGCAATTGACGAAAAATGCCATCTGCTGGGACGTTGGCGCGGGAACGGGCTCGGTGTCAATTGAAATGGCGATGCAGGCGGAAAACGGTATGGTTTACGCCATCGAGCAAAACGCGGACGCGCTGGCGCTTCTGGCGCGCAACAAAGCCGCATTTGGTGCGGAGAATATGGAAATCATCGCCGGAATTGCGCCGGAGGCGTGCAAGGCGCTGCCCACGCCTACGCACGCGTTTCTGGGCGGTACATCCGGTAATCTGCACGAAACTCTGACGCTTTTGCTGGAAAGAAATCCGAACATTCGGATTGTTGCCACGGCGGTGACGCTGGAGTCTGTCGGCGAACTGACGTCGTGCATGAAAAACTTTAAACTTGCCGAGTGCGTAATGCTGCAGGTATCAAAATCACGCCCGGCAGGACGTTATCGCCTGATGACGGGGCAGAATCCGGTGTATATTTTTACGCTGCAAAATGAGGGAGAGCACGCATGAAATGGTCGCTTTACGCGCTGGTGATTGGCTGCGGGATTGACCTGCTGGTCGGTGACCCGCATGGGATGCCGCATCCGGTAGTTGGAATCGGAAAGTTGATTTCACTTTTGGAAGCACTGTTTCGCAGACTCTGCCCAAAGACGAAAAACGGCGAAATTCTGGCGGGCGCGCTGATCTGGATTTGCACGGTTGCGGTTTCGGTGACAGTTCCTGTTTTGCTTTTATATGGCGCACAATGCGTTTCGGTGTGGCTGCGGCTGGCGCTGGAGAGCGTGATGTGCTGGCACGTACTGGCGGCAAAGTCGCTTCGCGACGAGAGTATGCGCGTCTATACAGCGCTTCAAGCCGGTACACTTGCGCAGGCGCAGTATGCCGTATCCATGATTGTAGGCCGCGACACGCAGCGTCTGGACAAAGCGGGCGTGGCGCGCGCGGCGGTGGAGACCGTGGCGGAAAACACGTCTGACGGCGTGATTGCGCCGCTGCTGTTTCTGGCAATCGGCGGCGCGCCGCTCGGCTTTTTCTATAAGGCCGTCAATACGATGGACTCCATGCTCGGATATGTTGAGCCGCCGTATAAGAATATTGGCCTTGTCCCGGCAAAGCTGGATGATGTGTTCAATTATATCCCTGCGCGGCTGTCGGCGCTCTTTATGCTGGCCGCGGGCTTTTTCCTGCGGCTGGATGTCAGAAACGGCTGGCGGGTCTTCAAACGCGATCGCTACAACCACGCAAGTCCAAACTCTGCACAGACAGAGTCGGTCTGTGCCGGACTGCTCGGTCTGCGGCTGGCGGGTGACGCGTGGTATCATGGCGTGCTGCACAAAAAGCAGTATATCGGCGATGCGGTGCGTGAGATCGAATATGATGACATTCCGCGTGTATGCAAACTGATGTATGTGACGGCGCTTTTGGCGCTGGCGGTATTCGTCGCGATCGGGGCGCTTGCGATTTTTCTGTGAGACTTGAGGAACAGCAATGCTTTATGGTGTAAAAAATCCGCACGGCGGCGACTGCTACTCTGCGGCGCTCCGGCTTGATTTTTCGTCTAATGTCAATCCGCTCGGCACGCCGCCGGGCGTGATTGCGGCGATTTGCGATGCAGCGCAGCGTGTTGCGCAGTATCCGGATGTCTATTGCCGCGACCTGACGGCTGCGATTGCCGCGCATGAAAATGTGCCGGAGAGATATATTTTTTGCGGCGCAGGTGCGGCAGAGCTGATCTACGCCTACTGTGACGCGCTGCGGCCAGTGCGCGTCATGGAGCTCGCGCCGACGTTTTCTGAATATGGTGCGGCGGCCAGGCACTTCGGCGCGCAGGTTCTGCGTCATCTGCTTGAACGAAACAGCGGCTTTGCTGTGGATGACAGCCTGCTGACGGCGCTCGCGGATGAAAAGCCGGATGTGCTGTTTTTGTGTACGCCAAATAACCCGACTGGAAGGACGATTGCGCGCCCGCTTTTGGAGGCGGTTCTGACGCTTTGCAGGAAGCAGAAAACACGTGTTTTTCTGGACGAGTGCTTTCTGGACTTTACGGACGCGAGAAGCGCAAGTGATTTGCTGGCCGCGCATCCGAATCTGCTGATCTTAAAAGCATTTACGAAGAATTATGCATTGGCCGGCGCACGCGTTGGCTACTGTATGGGGGCAGACAGCGCACTTTTGAAAAGGATGGGCGAATGTGTACAGCCGTGGAATGTGTCGGTGCTGGCACAGGCGGCGGGTGCGGCGGCGCTGAACGAGACGGATTGGATTCAGCGCGCAAAGGCGCTTTTGCCGCAGGAGCGCGCGTATCTGACGGACGGCCTGACGGCGCTTGGATTTACGGTATTCCCGTCGGAGGCAAATTATCTGCTGTTTACGGCACCGGCTGGGCTTGACAGTGCGCTTTTGCGCGAAAAAATCGCAATCCGCAGCTGTTGCAACTATGCAGGGCTCGGTGTGGGCTGGTATCGTATTGCCGTGCGGCTGCGAGAAGAGAATGAGGCGCTGCTGGCGGCGATGCAGCGCGTGATGGAGGATACGACATGGCGCTGAATATCATGCTGCAGGGAACAATGTCAAACGCTGGCAAGAGTCTGCTTGCCGCGGCGCTCTGCCGGATTTTCCGGCAGGACGGCTATCGTGTTGCACCGTTCAAAAGTCAGAACATGGCGCTCAACTCGTTTATCACCGCCGACGGTGGAGAGATGGGCAGAGCGCAGGTGGTACAGGCAGAGGCAGCAGGCATTGCGCCGGACGTGCGCATGAATCCGATTCTGCTGAAGCCGACGACGGACGTTGGCAGTCAGGTGATTGTGGGCGGCCAGGTGCAGGGGAATATGCGCGCGATGGAATATTACCGTCGAAAGCGCGAATTTCTGCCTGCGGTCATGGATGCGTATGAAAGCCTTGCGGCGGAATATGATGTGATCGTAATTGAGGGCGCGGGGAGTCCGGCGGAAATTAACCTGAAGCAGGATGATTTTGTGAACATGGGGCTTGCAAGGCTGGTGGATGCGCCGGTGCTGCTGATCGGCGATATTGACCGTGGCGGTGTGTTCGCACAGCTCTATGGGACAATTGCGCTTTTAGAGCCGGACGAACGCGCGCGCGTCAAGGGATTGATTGTCAACAAATTTCGTGGCGACCGCACGATTCTTGAACCGGGGCTTCGTCAGCTGGAGGCACTTTGCGGCGTGCCTGTGGTGGGCGTTGTGCCGTATACCCATGTGGATGTGGACGACGAGGACAGTCTGTCTGAGCGTTTCTCGCGCGATACGGCGCGGCGGCTTTTGGACATTGCGGTCATCCGCCTGCCGCATATCTCAAATTTCACAGATTTTTCACCGTTTGAGCGGTATGAAAACGTCTCGCTCCGCTACATTGACCGGGTGTCAGCGCTCGGCGCGCCGGATATGATCATTCTGCCCGGAACAAAAAGCACAATTGCCGATTTGCAGTGGCTGCGGCAGAGCGGCCTTGAGGCGTCAGTTTTAAAGGAAGCGGCGCGCGGCACGCTGATTTTCGGCGTATGCGGCGGCTATCAGATGCTTGGCAGAAGCATATCCGACCCGGACGGCGTAGAATCCGCGGGCACAAGCAGCATCCGCGGCCTAGCGCTTCTTGACATGGAGACGGTGTTCCACGGGGAAAAGGTGCAGCGGCAGATGTCGGGGACATTCTCGGGCGTGGACGGAATGCTGCGCGCACTCAATGGTCTGTCGTATACCGGGTATGAGATTCACATGGGGCGCAGCGCGGCGGCGATGCCGCCGGTTGTCAGCTACAAGAATGTCTATGGCAGCTACGTCCACGGCATATTTGACGCGCCGGGCGTGGCGGACTGCGTTCTGCGGGCGCTTTGCGCGCAGCGCGGTGTGGATTTTGCTGCGCTCGGAGCGTTCAATCTGCGCGCATATAAGGAGCGGCAGTACGACTTACTTGCACAGACGGTTCGCGCGGGGCTGGACATGAAACTTGTCTATCGCGCGCTGCGGCGGGAATAGCCGCATACGAAAAGCCTCGCAGCGCTTGCCATGCGGCAATTCGCTGCGGGGCTTTCATCTATGATTCGTTTTGACTGCTTCCGTACTGCTTGCAGAGCGCAATAAACTGCTGCATATTGGCCGAGAGATATTTGCTCTTGTGATAGACAACGCTGAGATTGCGGTAGATTGGCTCATCTAGCAGCAGGGCGGCGACCGTTCCGTCTTGAATGTCGCGCTCAATAAGCAGCCGTGGTAGAACCGCAACACCGAGTCCCGCGGCTACGGCCCGGACGATTGCCTGCGTGCTGACACTTTGCCAAAGCGGACGGACGCTGAGCTGATGAATGGAGAACAGCGCGTCCAGGATTGTACGGCCGGAGCTGCCCTCCTCGCGCGCCAATAGCGGGTATTGTGCCAGTTGCTCCAGCGTGACGCATGTCTGTGCAGCAAGCGGCAAC
This sequence comes from uncultured Oscillospiraceae bacterium, assembly GCA_934621665.1. Classification (GTDB taxonomy): domain Bacteria; phylum Bacillota; class Clostridia; order Oscillospirales; family Oscillospiraceae; genus CAG-170. The sequence goes on from CAKTUT010000017.1 coordinate 14,084, forward strand.
GAGGGCGGGACGATGGCGCACAGTTCGTCCTGCAGAAACGGAACGGAGATGAATGAGGATTGCTCGGGCTGCGCCTCCAGCAGGGCAAGATCAATGGAGTTATCCAGAAGCGCCTGCTCAATCTGGCTGGAGCGCTCCACCAATACCTCCACGCGCAGCTGCGGCAGGAGCGCCTGAAACTGCGAGATCAGCGTAGGGAGAATTTGCGTGCCAACGGTGATAATCGCGCCAATGCGCAGCACCCCAAGCGTGTCCCAGTTGCGAAGCTGCTTGTCTACATCGTCAAACAGCGCCGTAATATGACACGCGTATCCATAGAACGTGCGGCCGCTTTCTGTTGGAACAATGCGCCGCCCGGTGCGCTCAAACAGGCGCACGCCATAGTGTGCTTCCAGCTCTTGAATGGCGACGCTGACTGACGGCTGTGTGAGATAGAGCGCCTCAGCGGCTTTTGTAATGCTGCCGCAGCGGTAGACAGCGGAAAAAATACGCATATGGCGGAGCGTCATGTGTATCACATCCTTTTTTGATATATACGAAAATCATTATCTAAATAATAAAATAATAGCTGTTTCAAAATAAGTCAAGCAGCTTTTTGCACAGGCAGAAAAATGGGCAGACTGCAATCGTTCTTGCGTATTTTTTGCCAGCGTCAATTGACACTGGCATTGTGCGTTTAAATACGATATAATGCCATTGCATTTGGAAAAACGAAAGCGGCGTGATGGCGGTGTATTTTGCATACGGGAAAGCAGAGCTTGAATATCTGCGAAAAAAGGACAAACGGCTTGGCGCTGTTATTGACCGTGTCGGGCACATCGACCGCGCGGTAGATACAGATCTGTTTTCATCGGTTGTGCATCACATCGTTGGACAGCAGATTTCAACCAAGGCACAGGCAACCATCTGGTGTCGTTGTCAGGATGCGCTGGGTAAGGTCAATTCCGAAACGATTCTTGCGGCAGGTGTTCCGTTGCTGCAATCGCTCGGCATGACCTTCCGCAAGGCGGAGTATATTACGGATTTTTCCGAAAAAGTTCATACAGGCGCGTTCAATCTGGATGCGGTGGAGCACATGAGCGATGCAGATGCAATCCAGGAATTAAGCAGCCTGAAAGGCATCGGTGTGTGGACGGCTGAGATGATTTTGTTGTTCTGCTTGCAGCGCCCCGATATTTTCAGCTACGATGATCTCGCAATCCAGCGGGGACTGCGTATGGTATACCATCACCGGGAAATCGGCCGCGAACGGTTTGAGAAATACCGCCGGCGATTCAGCCCCTATTGCAGTGTGGCGAGTCTGTATCTTTGGGCGGTGGCAGGCGGCGCGATACCGGAGATGAAAGATTACAAGCCACAAAAGAAAACGAACGGAAAATGACAAAAACTGCATCTTATAGATGGAGGGCGTGCGATGGTTTATACAACACAATATGCTTCGCCGCTTGGCGCAATCACGCTGGCCTGCGACGAGACGGCGATCATTGGCCTGTGGTTTAATGGGCAGAAGTATTATGGAAATATTCTACCGGAGCAGACGGAAGAATCGGAACATTCGCTGCTGCGCGATGCAGAACGCTGGCTGGACGTCTACTTTTCCGGGCACGCGCCGGATTTTACACCGCCGCTGCGTTATGATGCTACCCCTTTTCGGAAACAGGTCTGCGATATCATGCTGACAATCCCTTATGGCAAAACCATGACCTACGGTGAAATTGCTGCCGAGGTCGCACGGCAGCATGGACTTGAGAAAATGTCCGCACAGGCAGTCGGCGGCGCGGTCGGACATAATCCGATTTCTCTGATCATTCCCTGTCACCGGGTTGTCGGAGCGAACGGAAGCCTCACGGGCTATGCCGGTGGTGTTGAACGCAAAGTGAAGCTGCTGAAATTGGAGCGCGCTGATATGAGCGGCTTTTTCGTGCCGAAGAGAGGTACGGCTCAATGAACTGAATACCTGGGGCTGCCCGCGCCACCGGAATCTGACCGGGTGGCGGCAAAAACCGAGCCGTATCCGGGACGGTGGACAACGCATTTTGTCATCAGCAGTC
>CAKTUT010000018.1 GCA_934621665.1 uncultured Oscillospiraceae bacterium
ACACGTCGCTCCGCGACGGCCAGCAGTCGATGGAGCCGTATACGGTCGATCAGATCGTGCGGATTTATCAGCTGCTGAGCAAGCTCGGCGGCCCGTATGGCCTGATCCGCCAGACAGAATTCTTTGTCTACAGCAAGAAAGACCGCGAGGCGCTGGAAAAATGCATGGAGCTTGGGTTGCGTTTCCCCGAGATTACCACGTGGATTCGTGCCACCAAGGACGATTTTAAGATGGTGCGCGACCTTGGCATTCAGGAAACCGGCATTCTTGTCAGCTGCAGCGACTATCACATCTTTAAAAAGATGAACATGACGCGCAAGCAGGCGCTGGACTACTACCTGCAAACGGTGTCGATGGCGTTTGACGCGGGCGTTGTGCCGCGCTGCCATCTGGAGGATATCACGCGCGCCGATTTCTACGGCTTTGTTGTGCCGTTTGTCAATGAGCTGCAAAAGCTCTCACGGCAGGCAAACATTCCCGTTAAAATCCGCGCGTGCGACACGATGGGCTATGGCGTGCCATATACCGAGGTTGCGCTGCCGCGCAGCGTACCGGGCATTATCTACGGCTTGCAGCACTATGCCGACATACCAAGCGAGTATTTGGAGTGGCACGGCCACAATGACTTTTATAAGGGCGTTGCCAACGCCGCCACGGCGTGGCTCTATGGCGCGTGCGCCGTCAATTGCTCGCTGCTTGGCATCGGCGAGCGCACCGGCAACGTGCCGCTGGAGGCAATGGTGTTTGAGTACGCGTCACTGCGCGGCTCGCTTGACGGTATGGATCCAACGGTCATCACGGAAATTGCCGACTTCTTCCGTAAGGATATCGGCTATCAGATTCCCGACATGACGCCGCTGGTCGGCCGGAACTTTAACGTCACAAAGGCCGGCGTCCACGCTGATGGACTGCTGAAAGATGAGGAAATTTACAACGTATTTGACACAAAAAAGCTTCTGAACCGTCCGGCGTCGGTGCAGATCGGCAAGACCTCCGGCCTTGCGGGCATTGCGTTCTGGATTGACCAGAACTATTGCCTTGATAAAAAGATCGACAAGCGCGATCCGCTGGTTGTGGCGATGAAAGAATGGATCGACAAGGAATATGAGGATGGCCGCCAGACCTCGCTTTCCAACCATGAGCTGGAAAGCAAGCTTGAAGAGCTTTCGGGCGGCAGGCTGCGGAGGCTGTAAGAGGAGGAACGGAACATGGCATACAAAACGACATCGCTTGCCGATCAGGTATTTGAGCGCCTGGAAAATGACATCCTCTTCGGCGTATATCCGCGCGGCACGGTTCTGACGGAGCTGCGGCTGGTAGAGGAACTCGGCGTAAGCCGCACGCCCATCCGTGAGGCGCTTCGCCGGCTGGAACAGGAGCATCTGATTGAGAATAGCGCAAAGGGCTCGGTGGTGCTGGGCGTGACGCGCGAAGACCTGCTGGATATTCTGGATATCCGGCTGAACGTGGGGGGATTGGCTGCTTACTATGCGGCGCAGAATGCAACCGATCAGGAGATCGAGGATATGCGCCACGTACTGGACTTGCAGGAATTTTACTATAACAAGGGCGACATAGACCACATCCGCCAGATGGACGATCAGTTCCACGAGATGGTGTGCCGGTTCAGCCGACATACGGTCATCTCCGATGTGCTGACGCCGCTGCACCGCAAGACGATGCGCTATCGCCGTGCGGCGATTGATCAGCATAAGAGTACGCGCGAGGTGCTCAACGAGCACCGCGCTATCTTTGATGCGCTGGCCGCGCACGACGCGGAGCTGGCGCAGATGCGCACGGTGGAGCATATCCGCAACGCAAGAGCGCGGATGTTGGAAAGGATAAAGCAAAATGGGTAAGACAATTGCGCAGAAAATCATTGCATCGCACCTGGTCTCGGGAAATATGATTCCCGGCGAGGAAATCGCGCTGAAAATTGACCAGACGCTGACGCAGGATGCCACCGGTACGATGGCGTATCTGGAATTTGAGACGATGGGCATTTCGCGCGTCAAAACAGAGCGGAGCGTCGCATATGTCGATCACAACATGCTTCAGTCCGGCTTTGAAAACGCCGACGATCACCGCTATTTGCAGTCTGTCTGCAAAAAGCACGGGATCTGGTTTTCCCGCCCCGGCAACGGCATCTGTCATCAGGTACATCTGGAGCGCTTCGGCAAGCCCGGCAAGACGCTCATCGGCTCTGACAGCCACACGCCTACCGGCGGCGGCATCGGCATGCTGGCTTTTGGCGCTGGCGGCCTTGATGTGGCGGTAGCTATGGGCGGCGGCGCATACTATATCACGATGCCCAAAATGTACAAGGTCAATCTGACCGGAACGCTCCGCCCATTCGTCACGGCAAAGGACGTGAGTCTGGAGCTGCTGCGGATTTTGTCCGTCAAGGGCGGTGTGGGCGCGATTATCGAGTGGGGCGGCGAGGGTATTGGCAGCCTTTCTGTTCCCGAGCGCGCCACAATTACGAACATGGGTACGGAGCTTGGCGCAACCACGTCCATCTTCCCGTCGGACGAGACGACGCGGAGATTTCTGAGAGCGCAGGGGCGGGAGGCGGATTATACGCCGCTTGCAAGCGACCCTGACGCGGTTTATGACCGCGTGATTGACATTGACCTGTCCAAGCTCACGCCGCTGGCGGCCTGTCCGCACAGCCCCGACAACGTAAAGCCGGTCAGTGAGCTGTCGGACATCAAGGTTGATCAGGTGTGCATCGGCTCGTGTACGAATTCGTCGCTGATGGATCTGCTGAAAGTGGCGGCGCTGCTCAAGGGACGCAAAATTAGTCCCAACGTCAGCGTGTCGATCAGCCCGGGCTCCAAACAGGTACTGACGATGCTGGCCGACTGCGGCGCGCTGAGCGATATTCTGGCAAGCGGCGCGCGCCTTTTGGAGTGCGGGTGCGGTCCGTGCATTGGTATGGGCTTTTCACCCTCGTCCGGCGCGGTGAGTCTGCGAACCTTTAACCGGAACTTCCTTGGCCGCAGCGGCACGCGCGATGCGGGCGTGTATCTGGTCTCACCCGAGACGGCGGTTGCCTCCGCGCTCACCGGCCATATCACCGACCCCACAACGCTTGGCGCAATGCCGGAGATCGTCATGCCCGAGCAGTTCAAGATTGACGACTCTGCCGTTCTTGCGCCGGCAAGCGAGGCGGAGGCCGCCGGTGTAGAGGTTCTGCGCGGCCCGAACATCAAGGAATTTCCCAAGAGCCGTCCCCTGCCGCAGGAACTGCGCGCGCCGGTTATTTTAAAGGTCGGCGACAATATTACAACAGACCACATTATGCCTGCTGGCGCAAAAATCCTGCCCTATCGCTCGAACATTCCGTTCCTGTCCAAATTCTGCTTTGAGGTCTGCGACCCCACGTTTTCAGAGCGGGCAAAGGCTGCGGGCGAGAGCATCATTGTCGGTGGCAGCAACTACGGTCAGGGCTCGTCGCGTGAGCATGCGGCACTTGTGCCGATGTATCTTGGCGTGCGCGCCGTGCTGACGAAGAGCTTTGCGCGTATCCACGTGGCAAACCTGATTAACGCCGGTATTTTGCCGCTGACATTCTGTGACCCGGCGGACTACGACGCCATTTCGCAGGACAGCGTTCTGCGGCTGAGCGACATTGATGCGGCGCTGGAATCGGGCGAGATGACGATTACCGATGAGACAACCGGACGGAGTTTCCGCGCCGAATGCCGCTTTACCCCGCGCCAGAGCGCCATTTTGCGCGCGGGCGGCCTGCTGAATTATACAAAGGAGCACTGAGCATGAATACCCAGATCAAACAGGCGTGCGATGCCTTTCAAAAGCTGCTGGAGGAGCAGCTTGCCCGTGCCGAGCGCATTGCAAACGAGCAGGGCACGGACAGCAAAAGTGAGAAAACCGTCATCGGCCTGATCGACGGCGACGGCATTGGCCCGATCATCATGGAGCAGGCAGTGCGCGTGCTGAACGCGCTTGCCGCAGACGAAATTGCAGCGGGCAAGCTTGAACTGCGTCGGATTGAGGGGCTGACAATTGAAAACCGGCTGGCACTTGGCAAATCTGTGCCCGATGAGACGCTGGCGGCTATCCGCGGCTGCGACGTGCTGCTGAAAGGGCCGACCACCACGCCAAAGGGCGGCACAATGGAAAGCGCCAACGTCACGCTGCGGCGGGAGCTTGACCTGTTTGCAAACGTCCGTCCGGTCAGCATCCCCGCACAGGGCATCGACTGGGTGTTCTTCCGCGAGAACACCGAAGGCGAGTATGTGCTGGGCAGTCGCGGTGTGGAAATCCCGGGCGTGCTGTCGATGGACTTTAAGGTGACGACCGACGCTGGGACGCGCCGTATTGCGCGTGCTGCGTTTGACTACGCAAAGATGAACGGCAAGACGAGCGTCAGCGTCGTCACAAAGGCCAACATCATGAAGAAAACCGACGGCCGATTTTCGGCCATCTGCCATGAGATTGCAGAGGAATATCCCGGAATCGAGGCGGAGGATTGGTACGTGGACATCATGGCCGCGAATCTGGTCAATCCGGAGGTGCGCAGCAAGCTTCAGGTGTTTGTCCTGCCGAATCTTTACGGCGATATCCTGACGGATGAGGCCGCACAGCTTCAGGGCGGTGTGGGCACTGCCGGAAGCGCCAATATCGGCAGCCGATATGCCATGTTTGAGGCCATTCACGGCTCTGCGCCGCGTCTGATTGAGGAGGGGCTTGGCGATTACGCAAGCCCGGCCAGCATTCTGAAAGCGGAGGCAATGCTCCTGCGCCACATCGGTCTGACAGAAAAGGCAACGCGTCTTGATGCAGCGGTAGAGGCGGTGCTGGATATGGGCGGTAATCCGACGTGCCGTGCGTTTGCTGACCGTGTACTGGAGAAAATCTGAGAAAAAGACCGGAAGCATCGTCAGATGCTTCCGGTCTTTAGTCTGCCGAAAAACCTCGTAGAGTTCCGCCGCGCACGGCGGAATAAAGTGTGAATCCGTTTATTCGCGCACAAATTATGCGCGCAGCGGCACGCGGTCTTTTTCAAACGCGAACCCAGCGAAGCGGATCGCGTTTGAGAGCTTGTCAAAAATGCTTTTTTGACAAGCTCAGACCGGAAGCATCGTCAGATGCTTCCGGTCTTTGCGTGCTTAAATTCACTGATAAAAAGGACTCGGAGCCATCTTCGATGACCCCGAGCCTTTGCGAAATAGAGAGGAAAGAGAAATGCAGTTCCCAGAATCCGCCATGCCGCAGACAGCAATGCGGATTCGCCTTTGAACTGGGGGGACGAGTCTCAATCCAAAGCAGAACAGCCAAAAGTCAGGAGGGCTTATTGTGCGCGGCAGCCGTTCTTGCCCTCAAAGAACAGCGCAACAGTGCCCGGGCCGACGTGCGAGCCGGTGACGGGTTCATAGCACATGACGATGATTTCCTTGGGCGGCGCAAGCTGGCGCAGCTGCTCGGCCAGCGCCATTGCATCCTCGCGGCAGCCGCCGTGGGCAATGCCGACGACGCGCTCTTCGGGCTTGTCAACCAGCTCGGCATAGGTCTTTGCCAGTGCGGCAAGACCGGCCTTGCGGCCGCGCGCCTTACCAACGGTGACGAGTTTGCCCTCTTCATTGCCTTTGAGCAGCGGACGCAGACCAAGCACTGTACCAAGCAGCGCCTTGCCGCCAGACAGACGGCCGCCGCGCTTAAGATACATCAGATCCTCCAGCATAACGGCCTGATACATACACTGCACATTGGAAAGCAGAAAATCCGCCGTCTCGTCAAGGCTCATCCCGGCCTTGCGGCAGTCGATGGCGTGCAGGACGAAAATACCCTCGCCAAGCGATGCGGCCAGCGTATCTACCACGCGGATTTTTGCCGTGGGTACTTGCTCACAGACGAGCTTTGCCGCAGCCTCGGCAGAGGCAAGCGAACCGCTGATGCCAGACGACATGCCGACAAACAGAATCTCCTCGCCGCTTTGTGCCACCGGCAGAAAATGCGCAACATAGTGCTGCGGCGTAATCTGCGAGGTTGTGACCACAGTGCCGCTGCGGATGGCGTCAAAATAGCGCTCACCGTCAAAGGCCTCGGTATCAAGACAGGTGTGCGCTTTGCCATCAATGATATATTCCAGCGGAATCACGCCAATCTGATTCTCATTCAGAAGCGGCGTGGGCAGGTTGGAAGAGGTGTCTGTAAAAATTTTGAAACTCATTATGAGCCTCCGTATCTAATCTTTTAAATTAGATTATCACATACTGTGCACAAAGTCAATGAAAATGAAAAAGTTCACATCTTGCTGTGCACCTTGTAATGTGAGGCAAACCTGATATAATGGATTCTATTAAATCAATGGGAGCACAGATATGGAATATGACAAACGGCTGATTGCAGGAAAGCTGCGCCGCTGGGAAAAGTACTTGAACAACTATCGTCTGCCGGAATGGGAGGCGATTCCGGATTTTGGGCTGTATATGGAGCAGGTGCTTGCACTGCTGAAAGAATACTTGGATTATCTGCCGCCGGAGCTGAAAGAGGAGCAGTTTTTGACGGCTGCCACTATCAACAATTACGTCCGCAACAAGTTTATGCCGATGCCCTGCAAAAAACGCTATTACCGCGTGCACATTGCGTACCTGATCATGATCTGCACACTGAAGCAGAGCCTGAGCATTGCAACGCTGCAAAAGGTGATCCCCATGGGCATCAGCGAGGATGAGGTGCGCGAGATTTACAGCGCCTATGTCCTGCGCCACCGGATTACGGCGGTCTATTTTGCCCAGCAGGTGCGTCTGGCCGCTGGCCCGATTCTTGACCACAAGCAGACTGAAACGGACATTGAGATCAGTGAGCCGAGCGAGCTGATCGCGGCCTCGGCCATTATCGGCGGCCTTGCCCGGCTGTTGGCGGAGAAGCTCCTTTTGCTGGAGGGACGGGAGCTGACACCAGATATTCCGATCAATTAAAAGAACAAAATCGCCTTTCATGCCGCCGAATGCGGCAGTTCAACCTGCCTTTCTTTTCAAACGCGGATGCCTCCGGCGGTCTGCTTTTTCTGGCTTGCCTCGTCCTCGCAGGCTTATGTCCCCCGCCCCGCCGCAAGCGGCAGGTCTCGTTCATTCCGCCGTGCGCGGCGGAACGCTACGAGGTTTTTCAACAGGCAGCAACAGGGGCTTACGCCCCTGTTTTTTGCTACAGACTTACCTGCAATGCCCCCAGCAGCATCTGCGCATGGCGGCACGCCTCCTGTGCCAGCTGCTCCAGCACACAGGCAAAGTCGCCCGCGTTTTTCGCGTACCGGCGATAAAGCTCCGCCGTGCACTGCTCCTCGCGGTAGGCCTGCCGCAGCGCTTCGTTCAGACAGCTGACGCACGGCGTTTTCGGCTGGTCGGGGCAGGGCTTCTGCCCGGTCTGAATGTAATACATCGCCTCAATGCGGCGCGCGTGGCCGCGCTTTTCCTCCGTCAGCCGCATCAGTGTCTGGCGCACGCAGCCGCGCGCCATGTTGGCAAGCATCCGATACGTACACGCGGCGCGCAGCTGCGCTGTATAAAGCTCCATCAGCGATTCCGCGTCCAGAACGGGGATGTCGCGCGCGCCCTCCTGGCTTTCGCGCTGTGCAAGCCGCGTGCAGGCCGTTTGCACGCCCATTACACGGCTCCATACGCGCTGCTCTTGTTTTGGGTTCATCGGTTCCATGGCGTTTGCCTCCTTTCCGTCCATTTTATGCCGCCGGAATGCCGCGCGTTCACAGCGGCGATTTTTGTGCAATTTTCGCAAGAAAATGTGACGATCCGCCTTGTAATCGAAAAAGAAATGTGCTAGAATACACATTTGTTGAAGATTTTGTGCGAAACGAAAGGGGCGCCTAGTATGACCCAGGATAAAATTCGTAATATTGCCATTATTGCCCACGTTGACCACGGCAAAACCACGCTGGTTGACCAGATGCTCAAGCAGGGCGGCGTTTACCGTGAGAATCAGGTTGTGGCCGAGCGCGTGATGGACTCCGGCGATCTGGAGCGCGAGCGCGGCATCACCATTCTGGCAAAGAACACGGCAGTACACTATAAAGACTATAAAATTAACATTGTTGACACCCCGGGTCACGCCGACTTTTCCGGCGAGGTGGAGCGCATCCTCAAGATGGTGGACGGCGTTCTGCTGCTGGTTGACGCGGCGGAGGGTCCCATGCCGCAGACACGCTTCGTGCTGCAAAAGGCGCTGGAACTTGGCCACAAGGTTATCGTTGTAGTCAACAAGATCGACCGCCCCGACGCGCGCGTGCACGAGGTGATGGACGAGGTGCTGGAGCTGCTGCTCGATCTGAATGCAACGGAGGAGCAGTTTGATTCGCCCACGATTTTCTGCTCTGCCCGTCAGGGCATCTCCTCCTATAGCCCCGATGATCCCGGCACGGATCTGACGCCGCTGTTTGAGACCATCGTCAGCTATATTGATCCCCCCACGGGCGACCGCACCGGCGCGCTTCAGCTGCTGGTTTCGTCCATTGACTATAATGACTTCGTCGGCAGAATCGGCATCGGCCGCATCGAGCGCGGCTCGATTCACCAGAATCAGGAGGTGCTCGTTACCGACTATCACGACCCCGACAAGAAAGAAAAGGCCAAGATCGTCGCGCTGTATGAGTTCACCGGCCTTGGCAAAAGCCCCATTCAGGAGGCTTCTGCGGGCGAGATCGTCGCGTTCTCCGGCATTTCGGATATCACCATCGGCCGCACCATCTGTGCGCCCGACGCACCCGAGCCCCTGCCGTTTGTCAAGATTTCCGATCCGACGATTGAGATGACATTCTCGATTAACGACTCACCGTTTGCCGGCCGCGAGGGTAAGTATGTCACGTCCCGCAACCTGCGTGACCGTCTGAACCGTGAGCTTCTCAAGGACGTGTCGCTGCATGTGACCGAGGTTGGCACGGATTCGTTCAACGTGGCAGGCCGCGGCGAGATGCACCTGTCCATCCTGATTGAGACGATGCGCCGCGAGGGGTATGAGTTCCAGGTCTCCACGCCGCACGTTTTGAACAAAGAGATCGACGGCAAGCTCTGCGAGCCGATTGAACGCATGGTCGCCGACGTGCCCGAAAATTCCGTCGGCTCGGTGATCGACAAGATTTCGCAGCGCAAGGGTGAGCTGGTGTCCATGACGCCGGTGGGCAGCCGGATGCGGCTTGAGTTCCTTGTCCCCACGCGCGGCCTGTTCGGCTATCGCAACGAATTCCTCACCGATACGCGCGGCGAGGGCATCATGGCCTCTACGCTTGACTCCTATGCACCGGTCAAGGGCGAGATTGAGCGCCGCCAGACGGGCTCGCTTGTTGCGTTTGAAACCGGCGAGGCCTGTGCCTATGGCCTTGGCGGTATTCAGGATCGTGGCACGCTGTTCATCGCTCCCGGCACGGATGTGTACGCCGGTATGATTGTCGGCATCTGCAACCGCAACGAGGATATGTCGGTCAACGTCTGCAAGAAAAAGCAGCTGACCAATATGCGCGCCGCAGGCAGCGACGACGCCATCCGCCTTGCTCCGCCCAAGATTCTCTCGCTGGAGCAGTGCCTTGAGTATCTGGCAGACGATGAGCTGCTGGAGGTCACGCCGAAAAACCTGCGCATCCGCAAGCGCATTCTCGATCACTCCGCGCGTATGCGCGCGCTGATGAAGAATCGCCAGTAAAGTGATTTTAGGCCATTATGCGGAACAAGCTGTAAAGCTGAATGTGCAGTCTGAGAAATTGCACGATGCTTCCGGTGCGGAAGCTGCCGCACGCCTCCTTAAAAATTACGTTGCCTGTTCTGGTATCAGATCGCTGTAGTAGACTGTTTTTCCAGATAACACATCGTCATAGAAGCCCTGTTTCCGGTCAATGTAGGCGACTGCGTCTTGCAGCTGCGTAATGGACTGGAGCAGGGCTTCTCTTTTTTGCTGCGAGAATGCGTTTGTGCTCCGGGATTGTGCTTTCACCTTTTATACAGAGCGCCAGATACGCTTTCATTCTCAACGCAAAAATCCCTCGCTGCCGGTCACATCATGAGTTTTCAGATACACCCTTTATTACGGTGCGTGGCGTACGCTCAATGACATTGCGCCCGGCATCATCGTCACGCCGCCGCTAAGGCAGCGTTCTCCTGCAAACAGAACCGCCCAAGCCGGCTGGCTTGGGCGGTTCTGTTTGAGAAGGATATGTAAAACGCGCATATGCGTTCTACGCGGAATTAAACCGAGAACAGAAGCTTGCAGTAGGTGGGAACTGGCCAGAAGTCCTCGGAAACGAGCGTCTCAAGATGGTCGATGCACTCGCGCACGCGACCAATGGCCGAGAAAATCACGTCGTGACAGTAATGCATCTCTGCTTCGGCATCAAGCGTGGGCGACATAGTGTCAAGCGCCGTCTTGAGCTCGGCGCAGCGGTCAAGCAGATCTTCCTCCAGCTTGCTGATGGAGGCGGCCAGCGCCGTTTCGACGCGGCACGCGTCACCCGGAAGCGCCTGACGTTTATGGACAATTGCGCTGCACAGCACGTCGCAGTAGGAAATTGCCGCACCGAGCAGCTCGTGCTGCACCATGTCAACAAGCGTGCTTGCCTCGATGCGGATAACCTTGGAGTAGTTCTCCATGTGAATCTCATGCCGCGCCAGCATTTCCTCGCGCGAGAGCACATTGTTGCGCACCATCAGCGCTATGTTTTTGTCCAGCACATAGGTGGGCAGTGCGTCGGCTGTGGCCGGGAGATTTGCAAGACCGCGGCGCGCGGCCTCATCCACCCACGCCTGCTCATAGCCGTTGCCGCCGAAGAGAATGCGGCGGTGCTCGGTCAGTGAGCGGCGGACAAGCTCATGCAGGGCCTGCTCAAAGTTATCGGCCTGTTCCAGTTCGTCAGCATAGCGGCCAAGCGTATCGGCCATGATGGTATTGAGAACGATATTGGGGCTGGCGATGGACTGGCTGGAGCCAAGGCTGCGGAACTCAAATTTATTGCCGGTAAACGCGACGGGCGAGGTACGGTTGCGGTCGGTGGTGTCCTGCGGAATGGTGGGCAGGACATCAACGCCGATGCGCAGCGCGCCCTTGACGCGGTCAGTATAATTGGTGTCGTCAACAATGGAGTCGATGATTGCCGTCAGCTCGTCGCCAAGATAGATCGAGATAATGGCAGGGGGCGCTTCCTGCGCGCCAAGACGGTGATCGTTTCCGGCAAAGGCCACCGAGCAGCGCAGAAGCTCGGGATAGGTGTCAATGCCCTCAATCAGCGCTGTCAAAAACAGCAGGAACTGCGCATTCTGGCTGGGCGTTTTGCCGGGCGCAAAGAGATTTTTGCCCGTGTCAGTGCAAAGCGACCAGTTGTTGTGCTTGCCGCTGCCGTTAACACCGGCAAAGGGCTTTTCATGCAGCAGGCACACGAGCCCATGGCGGTCGGCCACCTTTTTCATGACCTCCATGGCCAACTGGTTGTGGTCGCACGCGGTATTGCAGTCGCAGTAGACCGGCGCCATCTCGTGCTGCGACGGCGCAACCTCATTGTGCTTTGTCTTGGAGAAGATGCCAAGCTTCCAGAGCTCATCATCCAGCTCCTGCATGAACGCGGCCACACGCGGGCGGATTGATCCGAAGAAGTGATCGTCAAGCTCCTGACCCTTGGGCGGCCTTGCGCCAAAGAGCGTCCGGCCACAGAGACGAAGATCCTCGCGCGCCTCGAATACGCCCTTGTCTATCAGAAAATATTCCTGCTCTGCGCCGACCTGCGGCGTAATTTTTTTCGATTCAGTGTCGCCGAACAGCCGCATGATGCGCAGCGCCTGACGGCTGAGTGCCTCGCACGAGCGAAGCAGTGGCGTTTTATTATCCAGCGCAAGGCCGGAATACGAGCAGAACACCGTGGGGATATACAGACTGTGATCCTTGATAAAGGCAAACGATGTGGGGTCCCATGCCGTATAGCCGCGCGCTTCAAACGTGGCGCGCAGGCCGCCAGAGGGGAATGACGATGCGTCCGGCTCGCCGCGGACAAGCTCCTTGCCCGAAAAGTCCATGACCACCTTGGAGCGGCTGACGGGCGAGATAAAGCTGTCGTGCTTTTCGGCGGTTATGCCGGTCATGGGCTGAAACCAGTGGGTGTAGTGTGTCGCGCCGTGATCCAGCGCCCAGTTCTTCATGCCGTCGGCAATTTCGTTTGCTACCTGAAGCGAGAGCGGCTGGCCGTTTTGCAGACAGGATCTCCATGCGTCCATGGTGTGCTGCGGCAGGTACTGCGCCATGGCGTCCTCATGGAAGACGCAGCTTCCAAACAGCTCGGGAATACGGCTTGCGCAATCAGTCATATGGCTCTCCTTTCGGTATCGGAACTCCGATTCTATAAAAGATACTTTATTTTAATTTGTTAAACCTGTAAAAGCAATAGTCAACATACCAAAACTTTCAAAATCGTCATATGCATTTTTGCACGTTTTCCCAGCGGTCAAAGCGGAAAAGCATCTTTCGTTTTGCACGTTTTTCTGATAAAATATAAAAAATGCAACGCGATAAGGAGAATGCATATGAAGCTTTTGATTGCGTCCGATCTGCACGGCTCGGCACACTATACCGAGCTGCTGCTGGCGCAGTATGCCCGTGAGCAGGCCGAACGCCTTGTGCTGCTGGGCGATATTCTGTATCATGGTCCGCGCAACGACCTGCCGGAGCGCTACGCGCCAAAGGAGGTCATTGCCATGCTTAATCCGCTGGCAAAGCAGATTTTGTGCGTGCGCGGCAATTGCGACTGTGAGGTTGACCAGATGGTGCTGAGCTTTCCGGTGCTGGCGGACTATGGCTTTTTGCTGCTGAATGGCCGCACGGTCTACCTGACGCATGGCCACGTAATCAACAAGGACAAACCACTGCCGTTTGCCGAGGGCGATATCCTGCTGCACGGCCACACGCACGTTCCCGCGTGTGAGGACTGCGGCGGATTCTGGTATCTGAACCCCGGCTCGGTGTCAATTCCAAAGAACAACACCCCGCACAGCTATATGACGTATGAAAACGGTGTGTTCCAGTGGAAAGATCTCCTGAGCGGAGAATGCTATCAGGAGTATCGTTTGTAGAGCGGGTGACCACAAAGCCTGCAATTGCTACTGCACCTGTAGGGCACTTGTAGGGGGGCGATGCCCACATCGACCCGCTGCGACAGGTATTCACCTGACTACCATTCATGCGGCCTTACCGCATCTTGCTGCACGTCGGTGCATACCGACAATAAAGGAGAGTTTCTATGGCAATTCACGACGGACATCGCGAGCGGATGCGCCAGCAGCTGAAAACTAGCGGGATGGATTCGCTTTCTGATGTGCAGGTGCTGGAGGTGGCGCTGTACTATGCGCTGCCGCGCGGCGATACGAACGAGCTGGCGCACCGGCTGCTCTCGCGCTTTGGAACGCTGGCGAACGTGCTGGAAGCGCCGGAAAGCGAGCTTCTTGCCGTGGCGGGCATGGGGCCGCGCGCGGCGGAGCTATTGTCGATGTTCGTGCAGATGGAGCGGCGGCATCTTTTATGCCGCGCCGGGAGTGAGACCATTCTGAACACCACGCACAAGTGCGGCAATTATCTGCTGCCGTATTTTATCGGCGAACGTGAGGAAGTTGTTTATCTGCTCTGCCTTGACGCCAAATGCAAGGTCATTGACTGTACGCTTGTCCACCGCGGCGCGGTGAATATGGCGGCTATCTCCGTGCGTAAAATTGTCAAGCTTGCGCTCGCCACCAATGCCACTACCGTTGTCGTGGCGCACAACCACCCCAGCGGCATCGCGCTTCCAAGTGCGGAGGATCGCGAGACGACAATGCGCCTGAAAAGCGCACTGGAGGCGGTGGACGTGCATCTGGCCGATCATATCATCGTGGCCGACGGCGATTTTGTGTCGCTGGCTGACGATGGGCTACTTTGAGCTTGGGAGGAACTGCAATGGATTTTCAGCTTGTCTCGGAATATAAGCCAACCGGCGACCAGCCGCAGGCCATCAAGACGCTGGTGGACGGTGTGAACCTCGGCTTTGACGATCAGGTTCTGCTTGGCGTCACCGGCTCCGGCAAAACGTTTACCATGGCAAACGTCATCGCCCAGCTCAACCGTCCCACGCTGGTACTGGCGCACAACAAGACACTGGCGGCACAGCTTTGCTCCGAGTTCCGAGAGTTTTTTCCGAACAACGCCGTGGAATATTTTGTCTCCTACTACGACTATTACCAGCCAGAGGCGTATATCCCGCACACGGACACCTATATTGAAAAGGATTCGGCCATCAACGACGAAATTGAGCGTCTGCGACACAGCGCAACATCGTCTCTTGCCGAGCGGCGCGATGTGATTGTTGTCTCGTCTGTCTCATGTATCTACGGTCTGGGCGACCCGATTGATTATAAGAACATGGTCATTTCACTTCGTGCGGGTCAAGAGCAGGATCGCGATGCACTGATGCGCCGTCTGACGGACATCCGCTATGAGCGCAACGACATCAACTTCACGCGAAACACCTATCGCGTGCGCGGCGACACAGTGGAAATCTACCCCGCCTACTGGATGGGGCGCGCCATTCGCGTGGAATTTTTTGGCGACGAAATTGACCGCATCAGCGAGATTAACGCCGTGACCGGAATGCCGGAGCGTATCGTCAGCCACATCGCCATCTATCCGGCATCGCACTATGTGGCGTCAAAGGAAAAAATGGCGCGCGCCATGCACGACATTGAGGACGAGATGTGGCAGCGCGTGAAGTATTTTGAAGAGCACGACAAGCTTCTGGAGGCGCAGCGCATCCGTCAGCGGACGCAGTATGACCTTGAGATGCTGTCGGAAATCGGCTTTTGCACCGGCATTGAGAACTATTCCCGTGTAATTGCCGGACGCGCGCCCGGCACGCCGCCGACCACGCTTCTGGACTACTTCCCGGAGGATTTCCTGCTGTTTGTGGATGAGAGCCACGTGACGCTTCCGCAGGTGCGCGCCATGTATAACGGCGACCGTGCCAGAAAGGAATCGCTGGTGGACTATGGCTTCCGCCTGCCGTCGGCGTTTGATAACCGGCCGCTGAAATTTGACGAGTTCGAAAAGAAAATTCATCAGGCAATTTTCGTCTCGGCTACACCTGGCGATTATGAGCGTGAGCATGCCGCGCAGATGGCAGAGCAGGTTATCCGGCCGACGGGCCTACTTGACCCGGAGGTCTTTATCCGCCCGATTGAGGGTCAGATCGACGATCTGATCGGCGAGATCAACGCCACCACGGAAAAGGGCGAGCGGACGCTTGTCACCACGCTGACAAAGAAAATGGCCGAGGATCTGACCACATATCTGCAAACAAACGGCGTTCGTGTGCGCTATATGCACTCGGACATCGGCGCGATGGAGCGCATGGAGATCATCCGTGATCTGCGTATGGCAAAGTTCGATGTACTGGTGGGCATCAACCTGCTGCGCGAGGGTCTTGATCTGCCGGAGGTATCGTTGGTGGCGATTTTGGACGCGGACAAGGAGGGTTTCCTCCGGTCGGAGACGAGTCTGATCCAGACGATTGGCCGCGCCGCGCGAAACGCGTCAGGACGGGTGCTTATGTATGCCGACAAGATCACGCCCGCCATGCGCGCGGCTATCGACGAGACGGCGCGCCGCCGCTCGATTCAGGACGCGTACAACAAGGCGCATGGTATTGTGCCGAAGACGATTGTCAAGTCGGTGCGTGAGCTGTTGGAGATTTCGTCCTCGCCGGACGTGGAGCGCAAGGGCAGGGGCAACGTCAAGATGACGCGCAAGGAGCGCGAGCGCGAGATCGAAAAGCTGGAAAAGAAGATGCGCGAAGCGGCAAAGATGATGGAATACGAATACGCTGCCGTGCTGCGCGACGAGATTATCCGTCTGCGCGGCGAGGAATAAGGAGAATACCTCCTGCGCTCCGTGTAGGGGCGGATGACTCTGTACGCCCGCTGATATCCGGCATTCATGCAGTAGGGGCGGATGCCCACATCCGCCCGGCAGAACAGACTGCTTGTTTGGAAAGCTACGGAAAATTCGCAGCATCTAATACTATTTTCTGATTAAATTCTTTAATCAGAAAGGTTCCGCCTTTGGCGAAACCGATTCCGTGATTTTGATAAA
>CAKTUT010000019.1 GCA_934621665.1 uncultured Oscillospiraceae bacterium
GTACAGGACTCGAACCTGTGACCCCATGCACGTCAAGCATGTGCTCATACCAGCTGAGCTAACTGTCCATCGCGGGAATCATTATATATAAAACCCGCACGTTTGTCAAGGCTGAATTTCAGCTTTTCACGTTTTCTTTTTGATACCACGCAATCAGCAGGTCGGCGACCTCGCCGTAGCTCTGCACGCCGGACTCCTCCGAGAATGCTTTCAGATACATGTCGTTCACCTTTTGCGCCGCATCCTGCACCTTGCCCTCATACTGGGCATAGTGGCGGTTGGCTGCGGCGATGTCGGCGCGGACGGCGGAGGGCAGCGCATTCCAGATTTCCGTCGCGGCGGCAGAGTCGGCCTTGTACAGCGCGTTGTGGCAGTAGACATAGGCGGCCATCGCACCGGAATAGCGGAACTCTGCGCTGCTGTTTTCCATGCATGCCAGATATGCGCAGAAATTTGCCTCGTCCTCGGCGGCCACAGCCTGCCGGTGGCCAATTTCGTGACACATGGTAAACGGAATCCACGCCTCATAGGTGTCCGGGTTGACGCATGACTCGCCCGTCAGGCAGATGAAAATGCCCGTCGTGCCAAAGCGGCTGAACAGCGGCCACGACAGAATGCGTTTGACGCGCACGGTTGAGCCGTCAAACTGCGCATTTGTCTCTGCCAGCGTTTTATAGCCCTCGCCCGCCTGCTTTGCAAGTGTGCCAAAGTCAGAAAAGTGTGCCAGTTCCTGCTCGTCACGCGTGACCTGATCGGACAGTGCCGTGACCTGCGCGGCATAATAGCGCGTGGCGTCGGCCAGCTCGGCGCGCGAATATTCGCGCACGTCAAGCGAAAGCGACTGTGCAATGCCGGGGCCAAAGTGGTTGAGCCCCCAAAGTCCCACAAATGCGAATACGATCACGCTCGCCGCCAGCACAACGCCCGACAGCCACAGGAAAAAGCCGCGCCGCTGCGAAAACGTGCGCACCAGCGTGTAGATCATCCATAAAATCGCCAGCAGCGCCGCAATTTCCCAGACAGCAAACGGCACGACGGCTGTGGCGCTTGCGATAGATGCAAGAATTTTGCGCGAGAACGCCGGGTAAAATGAAAATACAAACTCCGGCGCGGTCATGGCAGCGGCGACCATCACGCCGGTCAGCACCAGAAAAATTGCGGATAAAATCAGTCGGCCTATTGTTTTCAATCAAAAGAACTCCTTGCTTTTGGGAATACGATGGCAGTATAGCACAAAGTGCGGAAAAACAAAAGCGTTTGCGCAAAAAATCCGGCAGCGCGGTTGACTTTACGCCGCATATCATTATAATTGAATCCAGTAAACAGCTCGTCAGGAGGATAAGCTTATTATGATGAAGAGTTCAGAAAAATCCATGGATAAGATCATTGCCCTGTGTAAAAACCGCGGCTTTGTCTTTGCCGGTTCCGAAATTTACGGCGGCCTTGCCAACAGCTGGGACTACGGCCCTCTTGGCGTGGAATTCAAAAACAACGTAAAAAAAGCATGGCTGAAGAAGTTCGTGCAGGAGAGCCCCTATAACGTCGGGCTTGACGCGGCCATTATCATGAATCCGCAGACGTGGATCACCACTGGCCACGTGTCCAGCTTCTCCGATCCGCTGCTCGACTGCAAGGCCTGCAAGGCGCGCCACCGCGCCGACAAGCTCATCGGTGAGGAGCACCATGAGGTGAACGTTGACGCCATGAGCTTTGACGAGATGGACAAGTTCATCGCCGAGCACGAGGACATCGTATGCCCCGTCTGCGGCAAGCATGACTTTACCCCCATCCGCAAGTTTAACCTGATGTTCAAGACGGCCATCGGCGTCACCGAGGACTCGTCGTCCACATGCTATCTGCGCCCCGAAACTGCGCAGGGCATTTTCGTCAACTTCCAGAACATCCAGCGTACTACCCGCCGCAAGCTGCCGTTTGGCGTGTGCCAGGTGGGCAAGGCATTCCGCAACGAAATCACGCCGGGCAACTTCACGTTCCGCACGCGCGAGTTTGAACAGATGGAGTGCGAATTCTTCTGCAAGCCCGGCACAGATCTGGAATGGTTCGCCTACTGGAAGGACTACTGCGTGAACTGGCTCAAGAGCCTTGGCCTGCATGAGGAGAACCTGCGCCTGCGCGATCATGAGCCGGCAGAGCTGGCGTTCTATTCCCGCGCCACCACCGATATCGAATATGCGTTCCCGTTCACCGACTGGGGCGAGCTGTGGGGTATCGCCGACCGTACCGACTATGACCTCAAGCGCCATCAGGAGGCCTCCGGCAAGGATCTGACCTACTTCGATCAGGAAAAGAACGAGCACTACATCCCCTATGTCATCGAGCCGTCGCTTGGCTGTGACCGCGTGGCGCTTGCGTTCCTGTGTGAGGCATACGACGAGGAGGTCATCGACGCGGAGAAAAACGACGTGCGCGTGGTTCTGCATCTGCACCCGGCGCTTGCGCCGTATAAGGCGGCGATTCTGCCGCTGTCGAAGAAGCTGGCTGAGCCCGCAAAGGAAATCTATCAGCAGCTGTGCAGCGACTTTATGCTGGACTATGACGAGACCGGCTCAATCGGCAAGCGTTATCGCCGCGAGGATGAGATCGGTACGCCGTACTGCATCACGGTTGACTTTGACACCGTGGGCGATCCCGAAAAAGGCATTGCCGCCGACAACGCCGTTACCGTCCGTGACCGCGACACCATGCAGCAGGTTCGCGTTCCCATCAGCGAGCTGAAAGCATGGCTGACGGAAAAGACGAAGTTCTGATATTCGAATGACCGCAAAATCGGCGGCACGGCCAGGCCGCGCCGCCGGTCTTATTCTAAATATGGAGGAAATACCATGGAAATGACCGCAATTCTTACCGTTGTCGGCCCTGACCGCGTGGGCATTATCGCGGAGGTGTGCACATTGCTGGCTGAGCTGAACATCAGCGTAGACGAGATCAGCCAGACCATCATGGGACAGATGTTCACCATGATCATGCGCGTGCACGCCGTGCCCGGCGCACCGGAATTTGACGATGTGCGTGACCGCATGAACAAAAAGGGCGACGAGATGGGGCTGTCCATCCGCATCCAGCGCGAGGACATCTTCAACGCTATGCATACGATTTAAGGAGCGTGCCATGCTGAATCACTCTGATATCATGTCTACGATCAATATGATCGACCACCAGCATCTGGACATCCGAACCATTACCATGGGCGTGTCGCTGCTTGACTGCGCCGACCCCAATCCCAAGGCCTGCGCGCAGAAGATTTATGATAAAATCTGCCGCAGCGCGGAAAAGCTTGTCCCCACCGGCTGCCAGATTGAGCGGGAGCTTGGAATCCCCATTGTCAATAAGCGTATCTCCGTTACACCCATCGCGCTTGTCGCCGGAGCGTGTGAGACAGATGATTTTGTGCTCTTTGCCGCAGCGATGGATCGCGCGGCGGAAAGCTGTGGCGTTGATTTTATCGGCGGCTTTTCGGCGCTGGTGCACAAGGGCTTTACCTCTGGCGACTGGCGGCTGATTGCGTCAATTCCGCAGGCACTGGCCGAGACAAAAATTGTCTGCTCCAGCGTCAATGTCGCCAGCACCAAGGCCGGTATCAACATGGACGCCGTGCGCCTGATGGGGCAGACAATCAAGCAGACGGCCGCGCTGACCGCCGATTCTGACGGCCTTGGCTGCGCCAAGCTTGTCGTATTCTGCAACGCTGTGGAGGATAACCCCTTTATGGCCGGTGCGTTCCACGGCGTGGGCGAGGCCGAAACGGTGATCAACGTCGGCGTTTCCGGCCCGGGCGTTGTGTATCACGCGCTGCAATCGGTCAAGGGGCGCCCCTTTGACGAGGTAGCCGAGACAATCAAGAAAACGGCGTTCCGCATCACGCGCATGGGTCAGCTGGTGGCGCAGGAGGCGGCACACCGGCTCGGTGTACCGTTTGGCGTGGTCGATCTGTCGCTTGCACCCACGCCCGCCGTCGGCGACAGCGTGGCGCGGATTCTGGAGGAGATGGGACTTTCCGTCTGCGGCCAGCACGGCACAACGGCGGCGCTGGCGCTGCTGAACGACGCGGTGAAAAAGGGCGGCCTGATGGCCTCAGGCTCGGTTGGCGGCCTTTCGGGCGCATTTATCCCGGTGTCGGAGGACGAGGGCATGATCGCCGCCGCGCAGAGCGGCGTATTGACGCTTGACAAGCTGGAGGCCATGACGTGCGTGTGCTCCGTGGGCCTGGATATGATCGCCGTCCCCGGCGATACGAGCGCCGAGACCATCGCGGCCATCATCGCGGATGAAGCCGCCATCGGCATGGTCAACAGCAAAACAACTGCTGTCCGCGTCATCCCCGCGCCGGGGAAAACGGTGGGCGAGAGCGTGGAGTTCGGCGGCCTGCTCGGCTCTGCGCCCATCATGCCGGTGCATCCAGAGAGCGCAGCGGCGTTTATCGCCCGCGGCGGGCGGATTCCCGCGCCGATGCAGAGCCTGAAAAATTAAAAATAACAGGGGCAGGTGTCTTTGGTGCACCTCCCGTAAGGGCGGACGACGCTGCCCGCCCACTGTTTGCGATTACCACCGCGCCGTGCCTTTGGCGGCCTGCTTTTTCTGTCTTGCCAGAAAAAGCAGGTCTGCGAAGCAACGGCTTGTTTTTTTCATCTTGCTGTGGAAAACGATCGAAAAATGTAGTAAAATCAATAAAACAACGTTCCGCTGCGACGCATAGAATGTCGCAGGGGGTGTCTGGCATGGAAGACGTAATTCTGTGTGTGCTGGCCTCGTGCGGCGTAGCGATGATTTTATGGTGCATGACGGGATGGGCGCTGCTGCCGCAGCGCGGCCGTCAGGTGACGATCCTCTATGCCTCCGGTGACGCGATGGCGCTGGAGCAGCGTGTGCGCGCGCAGCGGTGGCTGCGGCAGAGCGGGCTTACGGGCGGACGGATTATTCTGGCCGACTGCGGTCTGACGGCGGAGGCGGCGGAGCGGGCAAGACGGCTTTGCCGGGAAAATCGAATCGAATACTGCCGCGTGGAGGAGCTTCCAGCGCGGCTGGAAGCGGAGTAAGCGATGGCGGAACAAGAACAGATCATGATACAGGGCTCGGTGCAGAGCGTGGTGTTTCAGAATCCGGAGAACGGCTATGCCGTGCTGCGCCTGCAAACGGATGACGGCGAGGCGATTACGGTTGTGGGCACAATTCCCATGACCGTAGTTGGCGAGCGGCTGGTTGTGGTGGGCAAGTGGGGCTATCACGCAAGCCACGGCAGACAGTTTGAGGCGGAGTTCCTGGAGCGGCTGATGCCCGAAACCACGCGCGAGATCTATGCCTATCTTGCTTCCGGCGCGGTAAAGGGTATCGGCGAAAAGACGGCGGCCAAGATTCTGGAGCTGTTCGGCACACAGGCGCTTGACGTTCTGGAAAACGAGCCGGAGCGGCTTGAGGTGATCGGCGGCATTTCGCACCGCCGCGCCATGGAGATCGGGCAGAGCTTTCGCAAGCAGGCCGGTATTCGCCGCCTGATTGAATTTTTAACGCTTCACCACCTGCCGGCGGAGCTGGCGGTGCGGCTCTACCGTGTTTACGGCGATCTGGCCGCCGACGCGCTGCGTGACGATCCGTATCTTCTGACTGAGCCGTATTTTGGCGCGGATTTTTCAGTGGTGGACGCGTTTGCACTGGAGCTGGACGTAGACGCGGACGACGAGCGCCGCGTAGAGGCGGGCGTCTTGTTCGAGCTGTCCTATAACCTTGGAAACGGACATACCTTTATCCCGCAGGACAAGCTGATTGCCGCCACGGCGGCGCTTTTGAGTCTGCCGCATGAGACCATTGCGGCGGCGCTGGTGCGTCTTTGTGAGCAGGAGCGGATGCGGCAGGATACCGTGGCGGGACTGACGGCGTGCTATTTGCCGGAGTTTTACGAGGCGGAAACATATATTGCCGAACGTCTTTTGCAGATGGCAAGCGTCACGCTTCCCGAGCCTGTGCGGCTGGAGCAGATGGTGCGCGCAGCGGAGGCGTCGCAGGGCATTGCCTATGCCGAGAGCCAGCGGCAGGCGATCCGTGATGCGGCGACAAACCGGCTGCTGCTGGTGACCGGCGGCCCGGGCACTGGTAAGACGACTGTTATGACGGGAATTTTAAACCTGTTTGATCAGATGAAGCTGAAAACGCAGCTGGCCGCGCCGACCGGCCGCGCGGCAAAGCGTCTGGGCGAGGTGACCGGCCGTGAGGCCACCACAATTCACCGGCTTTTGGAGGCACAGTTTGACCCGGAGACCGGCATGATGTCGTTTGTCCACGACGAGGACGAGCCGCTCAAGTGCGACGCAATGATCATTGACGAGACGTCGATGGTGGACCTGCAGCTGATGCTGTCGCTGCTGCGGGCGCTGCGGCCGCAGTGCCGGCTGATTCTGGTGGGCGACCCTGATCAGCTGCCGTCGGTTGGCGCGGGCAACGTCTTTTCGG
The DNA here is from genome assembly GCA_934621665.1 of uncultured Oscillospiraceae bacterium. Lineage (GTDB taxonomy): Bacteria > Bacillota > Clostridia > Oscillospirales > Oscillospiraceae > CAG-170. Next base: position 6,463 of record CAKTUT010000019.1, read on the forward strand.
ATATTATTCGCAGCGGCGTGGCAAAAACTGTCCGCTTGACTGAGATTTTCCGGCAGGCGCAGGAGAGCCTGATTGTCATGAATGCGCATGCCGTCAACCGCGGCGAGCTGCCGGTGCTGACAGTCAAGGACCGCGACTTCTTTTTTATGAAGCGCCGCAGCGGCGAGAGCGTGGTGCAGACCATTCAGGAGCTGTGCGCCACGCGGCTGCCAAAAAATATGCACATCCCGGCGGAGGACATTCAGGTGCTTTCGCCCACGCGCCGCCACGAAACGGGCACGCAGAGCCTGAACCGCGCCTTGCAGGCGGTGCTCAATCCGCCCACGCCCGGAAAGCGCGAAAAGCAGTTCGGCGATTTTTCTTACCGTGAGGGCGATCGGGTGATGCAAATCCGCAATAACTATGATATAATGTGGAAAAAGTCCGGCGGCGTTGGCGCGGGAACGGGTATTTTCAACGGCGACGTTGGGAAAATTACGCATATTGACTTTGCAAACGAAACACTTACCATCGTCTTTGACGACCGTGAGGCCGAATACGGCTTTGATATGCTGCGCGAGCTTGAGCCCGCATATGCCATGACCGTGCACAAAAGTCAGGGAAGCGAGTACCGCGCCGTCATTCTGGCGGCGTTCAGCGGCTCACAGCTGCTTTTGACGCGCAGCATTCTCTATACCGCCATCACGCGTGCGCGCGAGCTGCTGATTATTGTCGGCAACGAGGAGGTCATTGCCGCCATGGTGCGCAATGATCGCCAACAGCGCCGCTACAGCGGGCTGAAGCTGCGGCTGGAAAAGGGCGAGGACAATGGTTAAATGGCTGGACGCGCTGCTTGATCTGCTGTATCCGCCGCGCTGTCAGATCTGCCACGCGCTCATTTCGCGGCGGGAAAAGCCGGTGTGCGCCAGATGCATGGACACGCTGCCGGAGCACGACGGCGCAGACCCGGAGGTCGCAGGCGCGTCGCGGTGCGTCGCCACGCTGTATTATGAAAACGATGTGCGCGAGTCGTTTCACCGCTATAAATTCGGCGGCATGGACTACTATGCGCCGCTGTATGGAAAATGGATGGCGGCGACCATCCGCGATAAGCTGGCGGATCGGTATGATCTTATCACATGGGTTCCGGTCAGCAAAAAGCGCCGCCGTCAGCGCGGCTATGATCAGGCATATCTGCTGTGTCAGGCCGCGGCGCGCGAGCTTTCGCTTACGCCGGTGCGGACGCTGGAAAAGCACACGGACAACCCCGCGCAGTCGGGACTGAACAGCGCGGCTGAGCGCCGTGCCAACACGCACGGCGTATATTGCGCCGTCAATACCGAACGCTTCTGCGGCAGGCGCGTTTTGCTGATTGACGATATCGTCACAACCGGCGCAACGCTTTCGGAATGCTGCCGCGTGCTGCGTGAGGCCGGAGCGGCAGACGTAGTCTGCGCGGCGCTGGCCACGCCCCGGATAAAGGAAAGGTGAAAATATCATGAAGCTCTCCAGAGACATTGGAATTGACCTTGGAACTGCCAATATTCTGGTTTATGAAGAGGGAAAGGGCATCGTTCTGCGCGAGCCGTCGGTTGTGGCGGTGGACAAGAACACCGGCAAGGTGTTGCAGGTAGGTGCAGCGGCGCGCAATATGCTTGGCCGCACGCCGGGTAACATTGTGGCGGTTCGCCCGCTGCGTGACGGCGTTATTTCCGACTATGAGATGACGGAAAAAATGCTGGAGCAGTTTCTGAAGAAAATTGTCAAGTTCGCTCTCATCAAGCCCCGTGTTATCGTCTGCGTGCCAAGCGGCGTGACCGAGGTTGAGGAGCGTGCCGTCATTCAGGCCACGATGGAGGCCGGTGCGCGCCGCGTCTATCTGATCGAAGAGCCGTTTGCCGCCGCACTTGGCGCAAAGCTCAACATCTCCGCGCCCGATGGCCACATGATCGTGGACATCGGCGGCGGCACAACGGATATCGCTGTGCTCAGCATGAACGGTATTTCAAACTCCTCGTCCATCAAGGTGGCGGGTGACACGTTTGACGAGGCCGTTGTGGCGTTTATGCGCAAGCGCTACGGAATGCTGATCGGTCTGAATACTGCGGAGGAGGTCAAGATGACCATCGGCTGCGTCTATGAGCGGCCAGAGGAGGCCGTTATGACGGTCAAGGGCCGCGATCTTAAGACGGGACTTCCGCAGGAGCAGAATATTTCGTCGCTGGAGCTCATTGAGGCATTCAAGCGCCCGGCACGCCAGATTGTGGACGAGGTTTTGTCGGTGCTGGAGCATTCGTCGCCGGAGCTGGTGGCAGATATTGCGAAAAACGGCATCGTTCTGACGGGCGGTGGAAGCCTGCTTTATGGCTTTGACCGGCTGATTTCCGAGCGCACTGAAATCCCGTGCGCCATCGCCGATGACGCGGACTCGTGCGTGGCGCTTGGCTGCGGTAAGAGCCTGCAATGGATCAACTCCATGCAGGAGGGCACGATCAATATCGCGCGGCGGAAGCTGATGAAAGAGTCGTGATGCGGCAAGACCGCGACCGTTATTCTCTCGTTTGCGCGCGATTCGCGCACAAATTATGCACACAGCGGCACGCAGCCTTTTTTGACAAGCGCATGAAAGCACCCGCAGGCAATCCTGCGGGTGCTTTCATCATGTGTAGGGGAAATGAATCGGAAATAGGAACTTTTCGCTGCACGCTTTGTCATTTACGCGTCCATCCTGCGATGCACCGCCGGATGGCGCGCGCGGAGGTGGGATTATTCTCCGCTGAGGTTTTCTGTCACGAACAGATTTACGACCTTGTCAATCGTATCCGCGCTGGCGTCCGCGTCAATGCCGGCGGACAGCCAATAGGCATAAGGACCAGTGAAATATTTCTGAAGCTGATCGAGATCGCTGCCATAGCGGAACTCGATGTGCCAGGTCGTCTGCATGGTGTCGTCACGAAGAAGCAGATAGGTAAATTCGCCTGCGTCGTCCGTGCTCTGATAAACGTCACATTCAAACGAGGGGTCAATTTCCTGACCGCCGTAGATCATGGTTTCTCCCTCGCCCACGGTGCGCTTGCCAAGATAGGTGTAGGTATGCGTCTGGGAAGCGCCGTCGGTTGTGGTGATGGTGACGTCGTGATCCTTGAATGTGAACTGCTCCGCGCCGTTAATGTACCAGCAGTCAAAGCCGACAAGCTCGGGGGAGGTATACGCATCTACGGCATCCTGACCGTAGATATCGCGGCTGATATAGGCTTTCAGCATCGCGGCCGCGTCGGCCGCACTGTCCTCGCCGACCACTGCGGCACATTTTTCAAGCCACAGCTCGTCATATTTTTCATCCAGAATCACGTCGAAAAGATTGGCATAGGTTGTGCCGGCTTCACCGGCAATGTCGGTAAATACGCCGAAGTCCTCACTCTGCGCGCTGGCGCTTGACGTATCGGCGGGGGTGCTTGCGGTAGAATTCTGGCATGCGGCCAGTATAAGCAGCAGGCACAGCGCTGCGGCAAGCAGCGTCACGCGGCTGGTGATGCGTTCTCTCATGGTTTGGTCTCCTTTTGTGTTGCATTGTGGATAAAGGTTAGAGAACCCTAACTCCTGCGGAATAATATAAGTTAGAGTTCTCTAACTGCTGCCAGTATAGCATATGCACTGCGCCCTGTCAACTGGTATTTTTATTTTTTTGAAATTTAAAATAACAAAATTTCAAAAAGAGAGAACCCGCGGCCGTGCAGGACACAGCCGCGGGTAAGAGAGGTCTTGGGAAAGAGCGTGAATTACAGCTTGCTGTAAGCGACGGCGATCTTGCTTGCCGCGTGCGCGTTGTTGTAGGCCAGCTCGAGGTTTGCCGCAAAGGACTTGCCCTCGGTCATGTCCTTGATGTGCGCCAGCAGGTACGGCGTAATGGCCTTGCCGTGGATGTGTTCGGCCTCAGCCTGCGCAACTGCCTTGTCGATGATTCCGTTCATGTAGTTCGGATCCATGGCGTACTGCTCGGGGATGGGGTTGCCGACGACAGCACCGCCCTTGAGGCCGATATCCCACTTAGTCTTCATGATCTTGGCAACGGTCTGCTCGTCGGGGCAGTTGTAGTCCAGCTTGAAGCCGGAGGTGCGGCAGTAGAACGCGGGCAGCTCATCGGTGCGCAGACCAAGAACCGGCACGCCCTGCGTTTCCAGATATTCCAGCGTCAGGCCAAGGTCAAGAATGCTCTTTGCACCTGCGCAGACAACGCAGACCGGCGTGTTGGCCAGCTCCTGCAGGTCGGCGGAGATGTCCATGGTCTTTTCAGCGCCGCGATGCACGCCGCCGATGCCGCCGGTGGCAAAGAAGCGGATGCCGGCCAGCGAGGCGATGATCATGGTGGTGGCCACGGTGGTAGCACCAGTCATGCCGGTAGCCAGATACGTTGCAACATCGCGGCGGCTGACCTTGCCTACGCCGTCAGCCTTGCACATGACCTCCAGCTCGTCGGAGTTCAGACCGACCTTGAGCTTGCCGCCGATGATGGCGGTGGTGGCGGGGACAGCGCCCTCGGCGCGGACGATTTCTTCTACCTTGTGGGCAAACTCCACGTTCTGCGGATAGGGCATACCGTGGCTGAGAATGGTGGATTCCAGCGCGACGACAGGCTTGTTTTCTGCCAGTGCCTGCTGAATTTCAGGTGTAATGGAGAGATAGTCTTTCATGTTCATAACTGGTACTCCTTTAATATAGATTCGACGAGCGAAACGCTCATATCGGGGTTGATGGTTTTCTCGTGGCTGATGGCGGCGATGCCGGCGGCAAGACCGTAGTCCAGCGTCTGCTCAATGGTGAAGCCGTGGAGCGTGCTGTAGATGACGGCGGCCATGAACGCGTCGCCTGCGCCGGTGGCGTTGCACATCTGCTCGATGGGGCGGAGCTTGCGGCGCATGACCGTGCCCTCGCGATCCATGTACAGACAGCCGTCCTTGCCAAGGCTGACAAACAGGCGGTGGAGTCCCTTTTCCAGTACAGTCTGACCGGCAGCCTCCAGCGAGGCCTCGTCGGTGATCTTCCTGCCACTCAGAATTTCCAGCTCCATGACGTTGGGCTTTGCGGTATGGAAGCGGCCGATGTGCGGCGCAAGCACGCGCGCATAAGCCGTGGAAACGGGGTCAACATACACCGGGACGCTCTCACCGCACAGGTTCAGCAGATGCACAATCGTCTGCTCGGGCAGGCTGGGATCGCACGTGACGATCCGCGCGCCGCGAATCAGGCTCTGCTTGGACGAGAGATAGGTCAGGGGGAGCTTTTGCAGCACCGACATATCGGAAAGCGCGACCAGCATATCGCCGTGCTCATCGAGAAGCGACATATACGTGGACGACGCGCTGCCCTCGGCGGTATAGAGGTTTGCGATGTCGATGCCAGCGGCGCGGCACTCGCGCCGGATCTGATCGGCGTAGACATCGGTGCCGACGGCAGAGATCAGCTTGACCGTCGCGCCGAGGCGCGCCAGATTTTCGCATACGTTGCGCGTAACGCCGCCGGCGGAGGTATTCATGTGGCCGGGGTTGCTGTCATGCATGACGAACGGTTTTTTGGAGCGGCCGTGGATATCCACGTTTGCCGCGCCGACGCCCAGCACATAGCTGTCGTCGTTGATGATATAGCCCTTGCCGAGAATGTAGCCCTTTTTCTGGAGGTTTGCAATGTGCACCGCCACAGAGCTTCGCGCCAGATTCAGCTGTGCGGCCAGCTCGTTTTGTGAGATGGACGGATGCTGCTGGATGATGCGGAAAATCTCGGCTTCACGTTCTGTCATCAGATCACCACCTGACATAATGTTTATTTATTAAGCACATGTTTATAATAGTGGCGTGCTGCCGTTTTGTCAAGAGGGAAATTGCGCTGCGCGAAAAATCCCGGATGGACAAACGTCCATCCGGGATTTTTTAAAACAGTGACAGATCCGCGCCAGACACTTCGCGGGCGCACATGGGGAGGGTGAGGTTATAATTGCGCAAACGTGACGCTGGCCTTGAACAGGTCGCCGTCTACGGTCAGCTGGAACTCACCGTGCTGAAGCGTGGTCAGGCTGTTCGCGATCGAAAGGCCAAGGCCGCTGCCCTCGGTGCTGCGGGAGCTGTCGCCGCGCACAAAGCGCTCCATCAGTTCGTCGGGCGAGATGTTGAGGGCGTATTTTGAGATGTTCTTGAACGTAATGACCACGCGGCCGTTGACCAGAATGCTGGACAGGTACACGCGCGTGCCGGGCATGGCATATTTGCAGATATTTGACAGCAGATTGTCGAACACGCGCCACAAAAGCCGCCCATCGGCCAGAATCTGCGGATTTTTCTCATCCGCCAGCAAAATCGGCTCAAGCCCCGCCTTTTCCAGCCGCTCCTCGTATTCGCCCAGCACCTGACCGAGCAGAACGTTTACGTCCGTCTTTTCCAGTGTGCAGCTGAGATTGCCGGTGGACGCCTTGGACGCCTCCACCAGATCCTCGGTCAGCTTTTTCAGCCGCGACGACTGCCGGTCAAGCACGTCCAGATACTCGCGCGCCTTTGGCGGTTCGATTTGCTCCTTTTTCAAAAGGTCAACGTAGTTTACAATCGATGTCAGCGGCGTTTTAATGTCGTGCGAGACGTTGGTGATAAGCTCTGTTTTCAGCCGCTCCGAGCGCATCTGCTGCTCAACGGCCTTTTGCATGCCGCTGCCAATGGCGTTTAAGTCCTCGGCGTGGCGCTTAAAGTCCAGATAGAGGTATTTGAGGTCAATTTTGCTGTCAAGCTTGCCCTCGGCCAGCTGCTTGCCGCCGTCAAGCAGGCGCTTGCCTGCGATCAGCGCAAACGCGGCAAGTGCGGTAAGCGCCAGCGTTTTCAGCATCCAGAGCACCGGGAGCGTGGTGTTGTAGCGGAAATAAGGCACGAACATGAAAAAATCAATCAGGCACAGTCCGCCCCAGATCAGCGCGCCTCTCCAATAGAGCGACAGATTGGACACCAGATACCGCAGCCCTCGCCAAAGCCAGCGCAGAAGGCGCAGACACAGCAGGATTGCATAGCAGACAACTGTGTTTTTGTACCACTTGCCCGCTTTGATGCGCGCGGCAAGCGTCACAAAGAACGACAGGCAGAGCGCCACGTAGAGTGCAGCTGTCACACCGAGCACCGCGCCGAATGCCCAGAGATACTTGGAGTAGTCATAAAATACACACTCGACAATGGCATACCAGATGCTGCCGGCAGAGACCAGCAGAATCAGCAGCAGATCGAGCGGAACGCGGTCAAACCAGTTGAGATGAATGCCCTCGCAGCCGGATTTGTGTCCTGCTGCGCACATCAGGAAGATGAACAGAACCAGCAGCATCAAAAAGCTGCCCACGGCCAGCGCGACGATGGTGTACTGATGCTCCGCCACCAGCGTAAGCGCGCGGTACTCGCGGGCAATGCCGTCGTTGGCAGACAGGTTTTCGCGCGCGTAGCCGACCAGCGTATAGCAGATGCGGTCAAACTCCGTATAGGAAACCGAAGCTGTTACAAGACCGTTTCCGTCCACATTGAAAGAATAGTCAAAGCCGTAGGTGTCGGCGCGGTTATACTGCTCCTGAACATACGTCCAGAATGCGTCCTCGGAGGAGAACTTCTTCTCCTGCGACACATTGTGCTCATTGCTGCGCATCTCAAGCGTGGTAACCTGCTGGCACAGATAGCGGCTTTTTGAGAAATCCGTTTTACCGTTCGTTACAACCTCACCCTCGCCGCCGGAAAAGACAAGCTTGTTGTTTTCGTCATAGACGCCGAAATAGAAGTTCGTATTCTGTGGGTCGAATGCCGTCAGATAGCGCTCCTCCCACTGCGGGTCAAAGTCGGCTGCACGTTCGGTCTGGTGGTTCATATGGTCGTAAAAATACGCCTGCGCCTGCTCCATATCGTTCTGAAATGTGCGGCAGCTGTCAGGGAAAAAGCTGTCAAGCAGCGCCTCGGCGCTGCTTTGATAGCCATTCTGCTGTGCCAACAGAATTGTGCTGCCAAGCGTTGCCACAAACAAAACGGCGAAGCACACCAGCAGAATGCCCGCCAGAAGCTTTGCCCACAGCGCGTGTGTGAGTCTGGTCATTTTGTATCCGCCTCCATTTTATACCCCTTGCCCCACACCACCTTGAGATAGCGCGGGTCAGCGGGACTGATTTCAATCTTTTCGCGGATGTGCCGGATATGAACGGCCAGCGCGTTGTCCGCATTCAGCGGCAGCTCGTCCCACACCTGACGGTAGATTTCCGACGGCGAGAATACCCGGCCGGGATTTTGCATCAGAAAATGCAGAATGTCATATTCCTTTGGCGTCAGACTGACGCTCTCGCCGTCCACGGAGACGGTTTTCGCCCTGTCGTCCAGCTCTACGCCGCCGATTTTCAAAACCGCCGGTGCGGGCGCAGTTCCGCCCAGCTGAAGATAACGCCGCAGCTGCGAACGCACGCGCGCCAGCACCTCCACCGGGTTAAAGGGCTTCGTAATATAGTCGTCTGCGCCGACGTTCAGTCCGAGAATCTTGTCGCTGTCCTCGGACTTGGCTGTCAGAAGAATGACGGGGACATTTGAAAACGCGCGCAGCTGCGACATGGCGGTAATGCCGTCCATCCCGGGCATCATGATGTCCAGCAGCACCAGCTGAACCGTCTCATTGCGTACGGTTTCCAGCGCCTCGCGTCCGTTTGACGCAGTCAATACGCGATAGCCGTCGGCCTCCAGATATATTTTCAGCGCCGCAACGATGTCTCTCTCATCGTCGCAAACCAGAATTGTATTCATATCCTCACCTCATGCACATATCATATCGGGAATCGGTTTAAGATACAATGGTAAAAAATCTTAAGATTTGATGAAGCGGCCACTTGACCACACAAAAAAGTGTGCTATGTTAACAATGGCCGCCCGATCATGCATCGGACGGCGTCAAAAATTCATGTTGGGAGGAAACGGAAATGAAAGTACTGCTTTTGAACGGAAGTCCGCACGAGCACGGCTGCACGGCCACGGCGCTGGGCGAGATGGAAACGGTATTTGCCGCGGAGGGCATTGAAACCGAGCGCGTGTGGATTGGAAACCACGCCGTGGGCGGCTGCATCGGCTGCAACGTCTGTGCAAAGCTTGGCAAGTGCGCCTTTGACGGCGGCGTCAATGAATTTGTGGAAAAGGCGAAAACGGCCGATGGCTTTATCTTCGGTTCGCCGGTGCACTATGCCGCTGCCAGCGGCAATATCACGTCATTCCTTGACCGCGTGTTTTACTCCGCTCCGGCGGAGACG
>CAKTUT010000020.1 GCA_934621665.1 uncultured Oscillospiraceae bacterium
CAATCCGGTCGCCAACCTTGACGTCATACGACGCCTTGGCAGGGCGACCATTTACCGTGACGCGTGTGTTGTCGCACGCCTCGTTTGCAACGGTGCGGCGCTTAATCAACCGTGAAACCTTTAAATACTTATCTAGACGCATAACAAATGCTCCTTTTTGCCGGTTGGAAAAAATCCGGCGGGAGCACCCGCCGGATAAATCCAGTTAATTTACTTTGCAACCTTGTCTTTCAGCGCCTTGCCTGCCTTGAATACGGGGACAGTTGCGGCGGGAATTTCAACAGCTTCCTTGGTTCTGGGGTTGCGGCCCATGCGAGCTTCGCGAGTCTTGGTCTCAAAGCTGCCAAAGCCGACCAGTTGAACCTTGTCACCAGCAGCCAGAGTGTCGGCGATGGTATCGACGGTTGCGTTAACGGCCTTTTCGGCGTCTTTCTTGGAAATGCCACATTTCTTGGCGACTTCATTGATGAGCTCGGTCTTGTTCATGATAGTTCCTCTTTCCATGTAAAATAAAATTAAGATACAAAATGGTCACTGCGGCAGCAGGACGGCATATCATCCTGGATTCCACAGCGCTGCCTGCTCGCTGGCAGAGCATTCCTCCGCCGTCCGGCCGGACCGGATGAGCGACTGCTCAAGCTGCGTAAAACGGGTCAGATACCGCTCACAAGCCTCGCCAAGCGCCTGCTCGGGGTCAAGCTCCATCTGTGCGGCCACACCGGCCGCCGCCAGAAGCAAATCACCCAGTGCCTGCTGTGCCTGTTCACGGTTCGCGGCGGCGCGAAGCACATCTGCCTGCTGATCTAGTTTGTCCAGACATTCTGCCGCAGATTCCTGATCAATGCCGGATTTTGCAGCTTTTTTCAGGATCTTTTCACCGCGCCAAAGGGCGGGCAGTGAACGAGCCACGCCGTCAAGTGCTTCGCTTGCGGTGCTCTGCCCTTTTTCCTGCTGCTTCAGCGTATCCCAGTCAGCCGCCGTATCGTTTCCAAACAAGCGCGGATGGCGGAAAATCAGCTTTTTGCACACACCGTCGCACACGTCGTCCAGCGTGAAGCGGCCTGCCTCGCGCTCGATATCGGCATGAAACACCACCTGCAAAAGAACATCCCCCAGTTCTTCGCACATGAGCTTTGGGTCGTCGCGATCAAAGCCCTCGCAGGCCTCGTATGCCTCCTCCAGAAAATTGCGGCGGATAGACACATGCGTCTGTGCGCCGTCCCACGGGCAGCCGCCCGGCGCGCGCAGCAGCGCAACCAGACGAACCAGATCCGCAAAACCGTAGCGGTCTTTGCTAGTAAAATTTAACATAGTTTGACCTCTTTCGCAAGGGGGAAATTAAGAATTTTTGCGAATCCGCAAGATTTTTGCAATTTTTTCGCCCTTTGGCAGCAGCAGGCAATCTTCATACCGGACGCAGCGCAGCGCCAGCGCCAAAACGAGATAAATAACCACCGCAAGCGCCAGCGCAATCAGGCACGAAAGCCGCGCCGACGAAATAGCCTTTGACACAAAGCCATAGATCACATACGTTGCTGCGCCCATCAGGACGGAAGCCAGCAGTGGCCGGACAAGGTTTGCCAGAATCTTTGGCTTTTCCGGCAGGCAGCGGTGCAGCGCAATTACGTCAAGGATGGTAATGACAGCGTAGCACACCACCGTACCGATGGCCGCGCCGGTGATGTTGAGCGACGGAATGGCCACAAGCACGTAATTGACGGCGATTTTTACAAGGCCGCCGATTAGCATATTGATGACCGGCGTGGTCACGTTGCCGTGCGCCTGCAAAATCGCGTTGAAAAGTAAAACTGTGCTGTTGAAAATGACCGCAATGCCAAGACACGTCAGAACGGGCGTAGCCGTGGCAAGGCTGCTTTCGCCATAGGCCGTGAGCAGCCGGATAATCGGGCCTGCCATGACGAACAGCCCTGCCGCGCACGGCATGGAGATCAGCGCCATTGTGCGGATGGCCGATTCCTCGGTGCGCCGCGCCTCCGCCGGATCATGCAGCGTCAGTGCCGCGGTGATGGCGGGGATGGACGAAATCGTAATTGGCGTAATCAGCGAGCACGGCAGTGCAAACACCGTCTGGCAGTAGCCATAGATGCCCTTTGCTGTATCGGCGGCGTCTGCTGTCCACGCAAGCGCCCCCGTCAGGCGGCGCATATAGATCATGGTGTCAAACAGGTTGATAATCTGAAGTCCCGCCGAGCCCAGCGTAATAGGAATGGCGATAGCAAGCAGCAGCTTGACCGTCCGGCGCGTGGAGAGTGCCTCGCCGCAGCTTGTGTCAAGTGTTCTGCCAGCCGAGCGGAATTTGGCGTGCAGGTAGATAGCCGAGACAAGACAGCCAGCCGTCACGCCAAGGATGCCCGCGCCTGCGCCAAGGGTAATGTCGCCATAGTGAATGGCGCTTTCACCGGGCGCAAGAACGATGTGCTGCGTGCGCACGGCGGCCTCGCCCGTCAGCTTCATAACCAGCCACGCCGCGCCAAGACCGACTACCAGACGCAGAAGCGACTCGATAATCTGGCTGACGGAGGTCGGCGTCATGTTGCTCTGCCCCTGGAAAAAGCCGCGATAGGCCGAGATCATGCAGATGAGCAGCACGCACGGCGAGAGCGCTGCAATGGCCGCCCACGAATTTTCATTCGTCGTAACCATCACCGACAGCGGCCGGCACAAAAGCAGCATGCCAAGGCTTCCCACGATGCCGATGATAAGGAACACAAGGCGGGAGCTGGTGTAGATTTTACGGATTTGCGCCTGATTTCCAAGCGCCTGCGCCTCCGAGATCATCCGGCTCATCGCAACCGGCAGGCCAGTGGTGGAGATCATCAGAAGCACGTTGTACACGTCATAGGCGGTGTTGAAGTAGCCAAAGCCCGCCTCGGTGATAATCATTTGCAGCGGCGTCTTGAACAGGAAACCCATCAGCTTGACCAGAATTGTTGCGATGGCCAAAATGGCCGCGCCCTGCAGAAACGACTGCTTTTTTACGGGATTTTCGCTCATGCCGGATTCTCCTTTTCATCGGGGGCAAATACGGTGGGGATGGCGTAGTCGTGCAGCTCCCTGACCACCGCGCCAAGGTCAATGGTGGGGTATTTTCCAGCAGCATACAGAATCTTGCCGCGCACCATCGTCATGACCACATCGTGACCCGATGCGGCGTAGACCAGATGTGAAAGCACATTGTGGCACGGGATAAGGTGCGGCTGGCTGAAGTCCAGCAGGATCACATCCGCGTCCATACCGACCTTGATCATGCCGCATTCCTTTTCGCGGCCCTGTGCCTTTGCACCGCACACGGTCGCCATCATCAGCGCCGCCTCGGCAGGGATGGCCGTGGGGTCGCCGGTCTTGCCCTTTGCCATCAGAGAGCAGGCCTTGATCTCCTCAAACAGGTCGAGGTTGTTGTTGGAGGCAACCGAGTCGGTGCCCAGGCAGACGTTCATGCCGGCTCTAACCATGCCCATCACGTCCGCGCAGCCGCTTGCCAGCTTCAGATTGCTGACAGGGCAGTGAACGGCAGAGACCTTGCGCTTTGCAAGAAGCGCCATGTCCTCCTCGGTCAGGTGGACACAGTGTGCTGCGATGGCGCGCGTGTCAAACACATGGTGGCAGTCAAGCAGCTGTGCCGGCGTCAGGCCGTATTTTTCCACACACTCGTCGTGTTCTTTCTTCGTCTCGGACAGGTGCACATGCATTCCAAGGCCGTTATTGATGGCGTACTCGGAAAGCGCGTCCCACAGCTGATAGGTGGAGGTGTACTCGGCGTGAATCGAGCATTCAATTTTCAGGCGGCCGTTGTCATAGTTGTGCCACTTTTCATGCAGTGCGACAAGCTCCTGACACGCCGGGAATTTTTCAAAGTCAAAGTCGTCGCCGAGGAACATGCTTGTGCCGCGGCTGAGATTGGCCTTGATGCCGCTTTCGGCGATGGCCTCGGCCTCGGCCTCGCAAAAGTAGTACATATCGCTGAACGACGTGACGCCGAAACGCAGACACTCGGCAATGCCCAGAAGCGTAGCCGCCTTGACGCTGCGCGCGTCCAGATGCTCCTCACGCGGGAAGATATAATCGTTCAGCCACTCCTGCAATGCAAGATCGTCCGCGTAGCCGCGCAGAAGCGACATCGGCAGATGCGTGTGGCAGTTGATCAGTCCCGGCATCAGCACCATGCCCGATGCGTCAATGATCTGCGCGGGCTTTTCCTCGGGCGCTTTTTTTGCAAGCCAGCTGATTTTGCCGTCGGTCACGCCGACGAACGCGTCCGTCCAGACCGACATCCGTTCGTCCATGGTGACGACGGTTACGTGCGAAAATAATGTATCCATACCGTTCTCCTTACGCGTTCGTTTTGTTTAAAAGCTCGAAAATCTCGTCTTTCTGATGCAGAATTGTGTCGATACGCTCGATGTAATCCTGCGGGTACTTGGGGTTGTGGAAACGCTCCAGCGCGCCGCCGGGGAGGTTGATCTTGTTCATTCCGCCGCCGCCAAGCGACAAAATGGTATGCAGCTCCTCCATCATGTATATGTTGTAATAGCCAAGATAGCCCGGCCGGCACCAGCCAACATTTTCAAAGCTGCCGGACATATATTTCTGCCGGTAGAGATAATACGGCGCATAGCGCATCGCGCGCAGCTGGCTCTGCGCGTCGTCCAGCATGGCTGCCACCTCCTCGCGAGCGGGAAGCGTCACGCGCTTTTGGAATAAATCCGCGCCCTTTTTCAGCGCCAGCGTGTGAACCGTAATGCCCGACGGCGACATGGACGTCACTTGCCGGACAGAGTCGGCAAATGACTCGGCCGTATCGGCGGGCAGCCCTGTAATCAAATCCATGTTGATATCGTCAAAGCCGATGCGCCGCGCCGTCTCATAGGCCGCAACCGTCTGCGCGGCGGTGTGCCGCCGTCCTACGGCGCGCAGCACACGGTCAGACATCGTCTGCGGATTGATGGAAATACGCGTTGCGCCGCCCTGATAAATGACGCGCAGCTTTTCCTCGTCCAGCGTGTCGGGCCGACCGCCCTCCACGGTAAACTCCAGACAGCGTGAAAGGTCAAAATGCGTGTGAATGGCCTCCAAAAGCCGTGCCATCTGCGCACTTGAAAGCGTGGTGGGCGTGCCGCCGCCCATATAAAGACTTCGGATGTGCCAGTCGGCGTTGCGCAGAAGCTCTCCGGTATATTCCACTTCCCGCAGCAGACAGTCAAGATACGGCGGCAGGAACTCGCCAAAGCGTTCAACCGACTCGCTGACAAACGAGCAGTAAGCGCAGCGCGTAGGGCAAAACGGGATGCCGATATACACCGATAAATCGCGCGGCACAAGCTTGTTTGCCGCCGCGACCGTCGCCTCCGACGCGTCAAGACAGAGTGTCCGGCGGGCGGGCGTGACAAAATATATGTCGCGCAGCATCCGGTCAGCCTGCTTTCGCGTGCCGCCCTCCATCAGGCACTTGGTCGAGAGCTTTGTTGGCCGCACGCCGGAGAGCGCGCCCCACGGCGGCGTTTCGGGCAGAAGCTGTACCGCCGCCAGATAGTAGCTCTGCTGTAAAATCCGGCGCGTCATGCGCACATCGGCCTGAGCCAGCGGAATCCGGCGCGCGGCGCGCGCCGTTCTGCCAGCGAGCGTAATGACCGCCGTGGCCGTGCGGAAGCGCTTCCCGTCGGAAAGCGCAGAAACCGCGCCGTCCTCGTCCTTGCGCGGCGGCGTGGCAGAAAATTCACTTGTCAGGCTGCCAAACAGCTGCATTTGCAGCTGCTCCACCGGATAGCGCTCGGTGTGGCCTTTCAGATACAGCTTCATCGCATTGCCTCACGCAGATAGGGATTATACCGCCGCTCATCGTCCAGCGCACTGCTCTCGCCGTGGCCGGGGTAGACGTCAAAGTTTCCATCCAGCTCTGCCAGACGGCGCAGCGACGTAAGCATTGCGCTGCCGCTTCCACCGGGGAGATCCGTTCTGCCGCACGCACCGGCAAAGAGCGTATCGCCAGAAAACAGCGCGCTTTCACAGCGCAGGCAGACCGAGCCGGGCGTATGCCCCGGTGTTTCCATAACGGTGAACGCCAGATCGCCCACCGTGACAGTATCACCCTCGCGGTAGGTGTCGGTATAGACAAGATGACCGTGGCTCATGTTCGTATTGTTGTCCGAATCGTTCGGGTGGACATAGATTTTTACGTCCGGCAGCGCCGCGTGCAGCGCTTTCAGTCCGCCGGTATGGTCGAAATGCGCGTGCGTCAGCAAAATTGCACCGATGCGCATTCCGGCCTCCTGCGCGCGCGCCAGAATCCGGTCGCCGAATGCACCCGGATCAATTACGGCGCAAACGCCATTTTTTTCGTCGCACACCAGATAGCAATTGGTTTGCAGTGCCCCAAGGGGCATGGTGATGATGTTCATAAAACACTTCTCCAGTCAGGATTCTGTTTCAGTGCCGGTCAAGCAGCCTGATTTTTTGTCGGAAGCAGGCACACGGACGCGGTCGTACCAGGTGTACGCCAAGGACGTGCAACGCGCTTCTGGTGAAAAAGGCTCGCCGCAATCACTTTAAATCGTCTGTGTCTACAATCAGGGTAACTGGTCCATCATTGACCGACTCCACCTGCATATACGCGCCGAACTCGCCGTGCTGCGGCGGAAAGCCGAGGCGTTCGCACTCGGCAAGAAACTGCTCGTAGAGCGGCACGGCAAGGTCTGGCTTGGCCGCACCGATAAAGCTGGGACGGCGGCCATGGCTTACGTCGCCGTAGAGCGTAAACTGGCTGACAACCAGCACGCTTCCGCCAACGTCGGCAAGCGAACGGTTCATTTTGTCGTTTTCATCGCGAAAAATCCGCAATCCAAGGCATTTTTCAGCAAGCTTGCGGCATTTTTCCGGCGTATCGTCCGGCGCAATGCCGAGCAAAATCAAAAAGCCCTGCCCGATGCTGCCGTGCAGCTGGCCGTCGATGGAAACCGACGCCGAGCGTACACGGGTTAAAACTGCTTTCATAGAGAATTCCTTTCTGATATAAGGGCGGGATGCCCCTGCAAGGTATCGGTTCAAAGAGACTTCGTCCCTTTAATGATTCCCGCGGCGTACCTCCTGTACGCCCGAAATGCCGCGCAGGCGGCCGCGGATGGTATCCAGCTCAGTCAGATTGTGCACCGGGAACGAGAGCGTAACCAGCGCCCGCCCGCCGGGCAGGCTCTTGGCGTTCATCTCGTGGATGCGCACGCGCAGGCTCGTCAGGATTGTTGCAATGTCCAGCATCAGTCCGTCGGCGTCCGCCGCCTCAATCTCAAGCACGGTATTGAACTGCGCCTCGGGCGACTCCGCCCATGTGACGCGCACCCAGCGTCCGGCCTGTGCCGGGTCAGCGGCTGCGCGTGCATTCGGGCAGTCGCGGCGGTGCACCGACACGCCATAGCCCTTTGTGATAAAGCCGATGATATCGTCGCCGGGAACCGGCGTACAGCAGCGGCTGAACTTGATCATGCATGAGCCGATGTCCTCGACAATCACGCCCGAGGCGTTCGTCACCGGCGCGGAGGGCGGTTTGATTTGCAGCTGCTGCTCTTTCTGGCTGCGGCTGGCCTTGGTCAGCTCGTCCTTGACGCGGTTTACGGCCTTTACCGCCGTCAGGCCGCCAAAGCCGATGGCGGCGTACATATCGTCCAGACAGTCAAACGATACTTTTTTCAGCATTGCGCGCAGCGTGTCTTCGTTTTGCAGCACATCGGGGTCAATGCCGATGTGGCGAAGCTCCGCTTCAAAGCTCGACTTGCCGCGGACGATATTCTCTTCGCGCTTTTCCTTTTTGAACCACTGCTTGATCTTGATGCGCGCCTGATTCGACCGGCAGATGTTCAGCCAGTCGCGGCTGGGTCCCTTGGCCGATTTTGACGTTAAAATCTCAACAATATCGCCGTTGTGCAGCGTCTCGTCATAGCGTGCGATGCGGTTATTGATCTTCGCGCCGGTCATGGAGTTGCCGACAGCGGAGTGGATGGCGTAGGCAAAGTCAATCGGCGTAGAGCCCGCGGGCAGGCTCATAACCTTGCCCTTTGGCGTAAAGACGAACACCTCGTCGTCAAACATATCAATTTTCAGCGAATGGATATAGTCGTCGGCCTCCACGTCCTGCTGGTTTTCCAGCAGACGGCGAACCCACTCAAATTCCTTTTCCGTGCCGTCGCCCACGTGCTGCTTATACTTCCAGTGCGCCGCAACGCCGTATTCCGCCGTCTGGTGCATCTCCCACGTGCGGATCTGCACCTCAAAGGGAATGCCCTGTGAGCCGATAACGGTGGTGTGAAGCGACTGATACATATTGGGCTTCGGCGTGGAGATATAGTCCTTGAAGCGCCCGGGAATGGGGCTGAACAGATCATGGATATGGCCAAGGACGTTATAGCAGTCGGCGATGTTGTCCACGATGACACGGAACGCGTAGAGGTCATACAGCTCGTCGATGGTTTTGTTCTGCGCGCGCATCTTACGGTAGATCGAATACGTATGCTTCACGCGGCCATAGATGGAGCCGTGGATGCCCACGTCCGCAAGACGCTTTGTGATCTTCGACTGGATGGCGTTCATAAAATCGTTGGCGTTTGCCTCGTTTGCCGTCAAAAAGTCGATGATCTGCTGATAACCCTCGGGATCGAGGTATTGAAGCGAGATATCCTCCAGTTCCCATTTGATCTTCTGCATGCCAAGCCGGTGCGCCAGCGGCGCGTAGATCTCCATCGTCTCCATGGACTTGGAAATCTGCTTGGCCGGGCTCTGGAACTGGAGCGTGCGGGTATTGTGCAGACGGTCGGCAATCTTAATCAGGATGACGCGGATGTCCTTGGACATGGCCATGAACATTTTGCGCAGATTTTCCATCTGCTGCTCTTCCATGGTGGAATACTGTACGCGCGTCAGCTTGGTGACGCCCTCTACCAGCTCCGCCACCGTCACGCCGAACAGGCGGGAGATCTCCTCAAAGCTTGCATCGGTGTCCTCCAGACAGTCGTGCAGCAGCGCCGCGGCAATCGCGTCGGTATCAAGACCAATCTCGGCCACAATCTCCGCTACGGCGATGGGATGGATAATATAGGGCTCGCCGGACTTGCGAAGCTGATTTTTATGTTTTTCATCGGCGTAGCGGTACGCCCGCTCAATGACCTCCATGTCGGCGGCGGGCGCATAGCGCTCAACGGTCAGCAGCATGGACTGGTAAAGCTGTTCGCTTGTCAACAAGGATCACCTGCTTTCTGGTGCTTTAGATGAATCAGAATTTTGCTCTTTTCCAGATCGGCCTTTGGCGCACCGGGACAGAGCGTAATATGTATCGCGCGCGGCAGCTGCTCAAATGTCAGCAGATGCTGCTCGGAAAAAACGTCAAGGCACACACGCAGCCGCGCGGGCGCACAGGGAAGTCCGCTGAAGCGGGCAATCTTCCGGCTGAGGCAGCCAAGCTCCTCGCTCAGGGAGTTGTCGACGCAGTTTGCACTGAGATAACGCCAGATGGCCACAAAATCGCGCCGCTCAGGCAGCAGCTCCGCCGCGTCCTCAATCGAGAGCGCACGGCCGGAGGCAAGACGGATATACAGCTCACGCTGCTGCGCATCAAGTTCGCGGAACTCGCTTGACGGGCGAATGTCCACCAGATTCAGCTGGACAGAGTGCAGGCCGCGGAACGTGTTGATCTGCGGGGTAAACGCAATTTCCACCTGATCGCCGAGCGCAATGGCCGCGCGCTGGGCGTTGGCGGAGAAGAAAATGGCCTGGAAGCTGTGATAGCCTCGCGAAAGGCGCAGGCGCAGGTGCTTGCCGCCGCCAACCTCGGTCAGTTCCGTAACGGTCAGCCCGTGCATGGAAAATACCGGCCGCGGACACATCGCACCGCACGGCTCAAGCTCGTCGAGCCCCTCTACATTGTGCAGCGTCAAAAGCTCGGGCGGCAGCTCACAATCAATGGAAAGCGCCGTGCTGCACGCGTCTGACTGGAAGAATTTCTCCGCCCGGCGGCAGATTTCCTCACGGAACGCGTCAATCTGATCACGCCGGATCGTAAAGCCCGCGGCAAGCTCATGTCCGCCGTAGCTTTCAAGCAAACCCGACAGCTCCTCAAGCGCGCCGAACAGGTTGAATCCGCCGTATGAGCGCGAGGAGGCCTTGCCCTTGTCTCCGTCCAGGCAGATGAGAAACACCGGGCAGCTATATTCCTCGGCAAGGCGCGAGGCCACAATGCCAACCACGCCCTGATGCCAGCTCTCATCGGCCAGCACAATGGCGGACGGCGATTTCTGGCGGCTCAGCGCTGCCACTGCGTCCTGATAGATGCCGGACTCCACCTCCTGCCGGCGGCGGTTCAGCCGGCAAAGGTGCTGCGCAAGCTCAATGGCACGGTCGGCAGAGCCTGTCAAAAACAGCTCGGTTGCCACGCTTACCTCACCCATGCGCCCGGCGGCGTTAATCCGCGGGGCAAGCGTATAGCCAATTGTCCCGGCGGTGATGGGCTGGTTGCCCACGCCGCACTCGGCCATCAGCGCCGCAAGTCCCACGCGCCGCGGATTCGCAAGCGCGCGCAGCCCGCGCGCGACAATGGTGCGGTTTTCGCCCACCAGCGGCATCACATCTGCCACCGTGCCAAGGCACAAAAGGTCACAGAAGCGTGCCAGCAGCGCCGCCTGATCACCTGCAATAGCGGCGGCCAGCTTAAACGCCACGCCCACGCCCGCAAGACCGGAAAAATCGCCGCTCTGGTCGCGGCGGTGTGGATCGACAATCGCCTCGGCGCGCGGAAGCGCCGCCTTACACTCATGGTGGTCGGTAATGACAAGGTCAATGCCGAGTGTATGACACAGCTCCGCCTCATCGTTTGCCGTAATGCCGCAGTCCACCGTCACAATCAGCTGCACGCCCTGCTCGTGCAGCGTCTGGACGGCAAGCGGATTGAGCCCATAGCCCTCCTCCAGCCGCGCGGGGATATAGCTCGTAACATGGCCACCCCGGCTGCGCAGAAACTCGGTCAGCAGACACGTGGCCGTGATGCCGTCTACGTCATAGTCGCCGAATACGCAGATATGCTCGCCCGCGTCCAGCGCCTTTTTGACGCGCGCTGCCGCGCGATCCATATCCAGCAGTAAAAATGGGTCGCTCAAGGGGCAGTCGCAGCTTAAAAAATCGCGCGCTGCCGCTGCGGTATCATAGCCGCGGCTTGCAAGCACCGCAGCGGTAATGGGCGTAAAGCCCCCTGCACATAGACGCGCTACCGCTTCCGCGTCATAGGGCCGTGCAACAGCCCAGGTTCCATACTTCACAAAAGATACACATCCACTTTATTTCTTTTTTTGGTATTATAACACCGGTGTGCGCATATCACAATGAAAAAATCGAAAGTTCATACCTCTGCACAAATTTTCGCGTCACATTTGGCTGGAAAGCGGCAGATTTTTCTTTTCTTTCGCCCGGACGTGTGATATAAAATGAAAAGGAAATGGGAGGTGCGCGATGAAGCGTTTTAAAAAGCACCGTCCGTGCCGCGCACTGTGGCTGCTGCCGGCGGCAGCGCTGCTGGCGGGCGCAGGCTGGTACGGCAACAAGACAATTGAAACCTCCGTCTACTGCTTTGAAAGCGCGCGCCTGCCGCAGGCGCTTTCCGGCGTGCGGATTATCCAGATTTCCGACCTGCACGGCGCGCAGTTTGGCACGGAGCAGTCGCGGCTGCTTGCGGCCGCCGCATCGCAGAAACCAGATCTCATTGCCCTGACAGGCGATCTTGCCGATGAATACCACGACGGTGACGGCATGGAATCGTTTATCTCGTCGCTCTGCGGCCTTGCGCCGGTGTTTTACGTCACCGGCAACCATGAATGGGGCATGACGCGCACCGAGCGGACGGCGTTTTTTGAAATGCTCTCACGCTGCGGCGTGGTGCAGCTGCAAAACGACTACCGCGTGCTTACGCGCGGCGGCGCGCGGATGGTGATTGCCGGCGTGGACGACCCGAACGGCCCGCTTGAGCGCGTTACGCCTGCGCACCTTCTACGCCGCATCCGCGAAAATGAGGGTGAGGATGCGTATATTCTGATGCTCTCGCACCGCAACGACGAGCTTTTGTCATGGGCGGGGCTTGGTGTGGATGCCGTCTTGTGCGGCCACGCGCACGGCGGAATTATCCGGCTGCCATTTGTCGGGCCGGTATTCGGCACGCATTATGAATTCTTCCCCGACGATGCCGAGGGCGTGTATCGCACCGGCAATACTGTCCAGCTTGTCAGCCGCGGCCTTGGCCAAAGCCGGCGCATCCCGCTTCGCATTGGCAACCGTCCGGAGCTGCCGCTGATTATTTTGGAATCTGCGCCGTGAGCTGCGGCGCATTTGCCTGAACACATATGCATAAGAGAAAGAGAGAGGTTATTATGCAGCAGTCAAAGCTTGCCCCGCTGTTCATCCTTGGCGCATCCGTCTTGTGGGGCTGTATCGGCATTTTTGTTCGTATTTTCAACCCGATGGGACTTGGTTCGCTCGAAATTCTGGAAATCCGGACGCTGTTCGGCCTTTTGTTCATCACAATCTATCTTGCGATCTTTCACCGGGAGAAGTTTCGTATCCATCTGAAAGATCTCTGGTGCTTTGTCGGCGTCGGCGTGTGCAATATGACGGCGGGCGCGTACTGCTACTTCACCGGTATGACAATGGCAAGCCTTTCCGTTATGAGCGTGCTGCAATACACCGGACCTGTGTTTGTCATGCTGTTCGGCGTGCTGCTGTTCCATGAAAAATTTACGGCCAGAAAGCTTCTGGCGCTGGCACTGGCGTTTGCGGGCTGCTGCTTTGCGGCAGGACTGGGGAGCGACGACTATCTGTCGGTGCAGGGTCTGCTGCTTGGCCTTGGGTCGGGGCTTGCCTACTCGATGTATTCGGTGTTCGGCCGCTTTGCCATGAACCGCGGCTATGACGCGTGGACGATTCTGTTCTGGGGCTTCTTGTGCTGCGGCATTGCATCTGCTCCGCTGACCGACTGGGGCGCGCTGGCCGCTGCCGTAACGATGGACGCATCGGTGCTTGTCCCAATGGCACTGCTCGGCTTTTTGATGGGCTTTCTGGCGTATCTGCTCTATAGCTGCGGACTTGCGTGCATGGAGGCCGGAACTGTGGCGGTGCTCTCGTCGATGGAGCTGGTGGCCGCCACGCTGGCGGGTACGCTTTTGTATCACGAGCCGCTGACCGTTTCCAACATTCTCGGCATTGCGCTGGTACTCTCCGGCATTGTGGTGCTCAGCCTGCATGGAAAGGCAGTGAAGCGCGCATGAAAAAGGCCGCATCTACGCTGTTTATCCTGATCGCTGCCTCACTCTGGGGCTGTATGGGCATTTTTGTCCGGCACTTTAACGCCGCGGGATTGGCCGCGTTTGATATTTTGCAGATGCGCATTCTGCCCGGTCTTGTGTTTGTCGGCACATATCTGGCCGTTTTTCACCGGGAAAAGCTGCGCGTGCGCATAAAGGATCTGTGGTGCTTCTTCGGCACGGGCATTTGCAGCATGCTGTTCTTTTCCTACTGCTACTTTACCGGCATAAATGAGGCAAGCCTTTCCGTCATGAGCGTGCTGCTGTATACCGCGCCGGCATTTGTGCTCCTGCTCAGTGCAATTTTTTTCCGCGAAAAGCTGACGGCGCAGAAGCTTCTGGCGCTGGGGCTGACGTTTGCGGGCTGCTGCCTTGTCTCAGGACTTGGCGGCGGCGTGCGGCTTGGCGCGCGGGTGCTGCTGCTGGGGCTTGGCGCAGGCTTTGGCTACTCGCTCTACTCCATTTTCAGCCGCTGCGCCATCCTGCGCGGCTACGACTCGTGGACGATCACGTTCTATACGTTTGTATTCTGTGCCGCCGGAGGCCTGTTTTTTACCGACTGGGGTGCAATTTCCAGCGCAGTGCGCGCTGACGGTACGCTTGTCTGGTGGGTTCTTGTCATGGGCTTTACCACAGCGTTTCTGGCGTATCTTCTGTATACGCGCGGGCTTGAGGGGATGGAGTCGAGCCGCGCATCAATTCTGGCAAGCGTAGAGCCGGTGGTAGCCAGCGTCATCAGCGTCACGGTATTTCACGAAGCGCTGTCGGCCGCACAGGCTGCGGGCATTTTGCTGGTACTTTCGGGCGTGGCGGTGCTCTCGATGAAAGAACGGCAAAAAGCGTAAACTTTTTATAAACAATCCCGGCAGTTTCTTGTATTTCCATGCGCGCACAGTATAATATGCTACAGAAAGGCGCGTGATGGTTATGTTTCAAAAGATTGGGGAAGCGTTCCGACGCTTCATGTATGGCCGCTATGGCACAGACAGCCTGAATAAGGCGCTGCTGATTGCGGCAGTTGTGCTGATGCTGCTTGGCTGGGCCGGCGGTAGCTGGATTGCGTCGTGGATGACGATATTCAATTTGTTTGCCTACGTGCCGCTGATCTGGTGCATTTTCCGGATGTACTCGCGCAACATTGACGCCCGCCGCCGTGAAAACGCCAAATGGATGGGCTTTTTAAGCTGCCTGCGTGACCGCGACAACCGCTATTTCCGCTGCCCGCGTTGCCATCAGACGGTGCGCGTGCCGCGCGGCAAGGGAAAAATCAATATTCGTTGCCCCAAATGCGGTGAACGCTTTATCAAAAAAACATAAAAATATTCTGCCGTCGTGGAATCCACGGCGGCAGACGTGCATGGAGGGAACATGATGGAGGGTAAATTCACGCGGCGGCTGACCGTTCCGCTCAGCCGCTGCGACGATACGGGCCGGCTGTCGCTTGTCGGCGCGCTGGCCGAGTTTATGGACATGGCTACGCTTCACGCGGAAATGATCGGCGTGGGCGGCGCGGCTATGGCGCAAAAGCACCTGTTCTGGCTGACGGTGCGCACGCGCATCCGGTTTTATCAGCGTCCGGCGATGCTGCAAACGGTAGACCTGACCACATGGCCAGGTGCAATTGACGGCATGCGCTGCGCGCGCTACTATACCATGACGCGCGGCGATAAAATGCTGGCCGAGGCCAAAACGCAGTGGGCGGTATTTGACACCGAGGTCAAGCGTCCAGTGCCCGTTGCGCCGGTGTTCCCGCCGGATGTGATTCTGCCGGACGATACCGTATGCGGCGGCAGCGCATTTGCGCACCTGCGCGAAGTGCCGGAGGAAACCGTCTGTACGTATACCGTCCGCTCGGTCGATCTGGATATCGGCGGGCACATGAATAACGTCGCCTATATTCCGATGCTGCTTGGCACGCTCTCGGCGCAGGAGCTGCATCCAATCCGTGAGCTGGAAACCGTCTACCGCCGTCCTTGTCTGGAGGGTGAGACGCTCAGCATCCGCCGCCAGCGCAGCGAAAACGGCTGGGCGTTTGCCGCCGTCAAAGCAGACGGCGAGGTCGCTGTGCTCTCCCGCGCGCTGGAGTGCTTTTCCGCCGACTGAGCGGGGGCAGAATGTCTGTGAATCCGTTGCAGGAGCGGACGACGCTGTCCGCTCCTGCTTTCGAT
>CAKTUT010000021.1 GCA_934621665.1 uncultured Oscillospiraceae bacterium
TAATGACGTCGGTCGCGCCGATTTCCAGTGCCTTTTTCAGATGGCTTTCAAACAGATCGCACACGATAATCCGCGACGCCCCCCATGCCTTGGCCGCCAGCAGCGTGCACATACCAATGCAGCCGCCGCCAAGGATTGTCACCGTCTTGCCAACGCTCACGCGTCCGCGCTGAACGGCGTGAATGCCGACGGAAAGCGGTTCAACCAGCGCGCCCTCGGTAAAGCTCATGTTGTCGGGGAGCTTGTACGTCTTGTGCGCAGGATGGCTGATATAGCGGCGCATACAGCCGTTGACAGGCGGCGTTGCCATGAACACCACGTCCGGGCAGAGGTTATAGCGTCCGCTTTCGCAGAACTCGCACTTGCCGCAAGGAACGCCTGGCTCCATCGCCACGCGGTCGCCAACCTTGAGGTTCTTTACGTTTTCGCCGACCTCATATACAACACCCGCGCCCTCGTGGCCGAGGATGAACGGAAGCGAATCTGGGAAGATGGAAAACGCCTTGCCGTCGAAAAAGCCCATGTCCGAGCCGCAGATGCCGATACGCTTGACTGCAATGCCAACCTCGTCCGCACCAACTTTCGGCATCGGGACATCCTGCAATTCAAACTTGCGCACATCGGTCATGACCATAGCCTGATTCTTCATTCGATTGTGCCCTCCTTGCTCAAATCCAGCGGCACGTTGGGATCGCCGTTCGGGTGAATCACAACCTTCAACGTAGACTTGTCGGTCTTATTTGTATCCAGCGCCAGGAAATAGTCGTCCAAATCGAACGTATGCGTAACAAGCGTAGAGACATTGCACTTGCCGCTTGCCATATACTCCACCGCGCGCGGGAAGTTGTTGACCTGACAGCTGACGCCGATATAGCTCTGATTATTAAAATGAAGATCGTTTAAGAACTTTGCGGGGTTCTCGATCTGGATGCTGGAGTGATAGCTGCCATACTGGATGAAGCGGCCGCCCTTTTTCAGGAACTTAAGCAGGCTCTGCACCATGGACCACGCGCCGGACGTATCAATGATCACATCCACGCCATCGGGGCACAGCTCGCGGATTTTTGCCTCGTGGACAGAGGGATCATTGCGGTCGGCCAGAATGGTGGGCACGCCGTAGCTTGCCAGCGTGTCAAGCCGCGACTGCACAAGGCCGATGGCGTAGGAGTGAAGTGCGTTTGAATTGTGACACAGCTGCGCCAGAATCAGGCCGTGCGGTCCCATGCCGCTGACCAGCACACGCTCGCCGGGCTGGATATTTGCGCGATCAAAACACTCCATCGCGCACGCAACAGGCTCGGTGACGCTTGCCTCGTCAAACGAGAGATTGTCGGGCACGCGCACAACATTCTTTGCAATCATGCTCATATACTGGGCAAAGCCGCCGTTTTTGTTATGGCCGTAAGAGCCGAAGTGCTCACACAGCAGGGGCTTGCCGTTTTTGCAGTACCAGCAGTGGCCACAGGGCACGGCGTTATCTGCCGTAACGCGTTCGCCGATTTCAAGCTCTGTGACGTTCTTGCCCTTTTCCACGATGTAACCGGCAAATTCATGGCCGGTAATCACGGGATATTTTGCAAGTGTACCGCCGCCGCCAACGGTGTCGTGGTTAATTTCCGCCCATTTGCAGATGCCGCAGGCCATCACCTTGATGATAACCTCGTCATCGCCGCACGTGGGATACGGAACCATCCGCACCGACGCGTTCGGACGGCCAGCCTTTTCGTGATAAAGTGCTTTCATCATTCTCATACGTTTTCCCTCATCTTCCGTAGCTACATTTTACGTTTTGATTACTTTCAATCATCTGTGATCTAATTATAATCATCTTGCATCAAAATTGTCAATCAATTTATCGCGCTTTTGATCACACCATTGTGACGAAAGTTGCAGCGTGTTTTTGTTGATTGTCCACATAATTTCACGTATTTCAATATAATATATTCGTTTTAAGTTTAAAACCGCCGTTTTTTATCACTTGTTTCTCATGATTGTAAATGATTATTGCATGATCACACATGATCGTATGTGATCATGTGAGAATCCGGCAGCCACAAAACTGGCTGCCGGATTCTTCGGTGTTTTCTGTTTTCCGCGTTTACGTGCGCTTTTTTCCCTGAGCCAGCAGAATTATCGCCATCATGCCGCCGCCCACAGCAAGCCCCAGCATCATCAGATACACCGCGCTGTAGCCGCTGCGCTCAAACAGCACGCCGGAGACATACGGTCCAACATAGGCGCTGACCAGAACCGCAAGATTTGCAAGCCCAAGGTTCATTCCATAGTGCTCCGGACCAAACGTAGACTTGATAAAGCCCGTTGAGCAGACCGGCGACGCGCCAAAGCTCAGCCCCAGCAGCAGGAATGCAGGAATCAGTAACGCCGAAATCTGCGCGCTGCACGCAAGCATCAATAACGCTGAGCCTGCTATGCACATCACTGGCACAACCAGCAGCGTTTTCATTCCGAGCCGGTCGTAAACCGCACCGAATACCAGCCGTCCCGCGCCGTTACAAACCGAGACCAGCCCCGCAAACATTGCTGCGGCCGCAGCCGTATAATTGAGGCTCTGCGCGATGGGTGACGCATGGCCGGACAGCGCCATGCCGACGCTTGCCATCAGAATTGTCCAGCACGCGTACAGCCAGAAGCTCGCCTGGCGCAGCATCTGCTTTGGGGTGAGCGACTGCCCCGCCTGCACATGTTTTGCCTGTGCGGGTTGCGGCAAAAGCGCTGTCTCTTCCTGCGTCGGGTGGCGCACCGCCTGTGCGCATACAGCAAAAATCACAAGTGCAATCATGCCGAGCGCGCGGAACGTCACGCGCCAGCCGAAGCGCTCAATGCCCAGATTGGACAGTGGGCCGAAAATAGCGGCGGAAAAGCCGTAGCTCATCAGCAAAAAGCCCGAGATTGTCGTCGGGATATTTGGAAACCACCCCACAACCGTAGACAGCACCGAATTATATACCATGCCCGCCGCTGCGCCGAACAGCACGCCATAGCCCAGATACAGCTGCCAACGGCTGGTTGTGAACGACGCCAGCAGCATTCCACAAAAAGCGCACACTGCCGCTATACGGACGATCTTCCTGCGCGGCAGACGCTTTGACAGATAGGCCGCGCCCACGCCGGCCAACGTATTTGCGCCAACCGCTATGGTATATGTCAGCGACGTCTGCGACCGCACCCAGCCAAATTCCGCCTCCAGCGGCGCAACAAATACCGACCAACCATATAAAATTCCAGCCAGCAGCAACAGCAGCAGGTCCGCCAGCAGCATGATCCGCCGGAAACGAAACACATTTTCCCGTTCAAGTTCCATATGCACTCTTCTTCCTCCACTTTTTATTGGTTTGTAATCAATGTAGCTTACGCGCATGAAATTGTCAATAGTAATCATTTTGTGATCGTAAATTATCATATTTTTGATCACTAATTGTCGTTTTGTGTAAAATGTTTCGAAAATCGCCTGTTTGCGCGATATTCAGAAGTCAGTTCTTTGCGTATTTCACTTAAAAATAATCAAATTATGCGCAAAAAGCGTTGACAAGTGCTCAAAAAAAGCTTATGATATAGAAAATCAGGCGGCAGACGCACAGAAAGGATATGCACAGATGAACATAGATGAAAGACGGCAGGCAATTTTAAACTATCTAATGGAAAACGAGAGCGCTTCTGTCAGCAATATCATCTCGCTTTTAGATGAGTCCCCTGCTACCGTTCGCCGCGATCTGGCCTTTCTGGAAGCAAATGGCGTGATCTCGCGCAGTCGCGGCTACGCAAAATTTAATCAGCCCGCAATCGTCAGCAATATTCATATTACCGACGGCAAGCTTGCCGTTGCAAAGGCTGCCGCTACCATGATTCCGCGCAATGCCACCATCTTTATCGACTCCGGTGCGTCGGCGCTTGCGCTGGCGCAGCAGCTGACCGACCGCGAGGATCTGCAAATCATCACCAACTCGCTTTCCGTTGCCAACGTACTCTCCTCCAGCAAGCCGAGCGTCTATATGACAGGTGGTTTTCTGGAGGGCCGGCAGGAATGCCTTGTCGGCTCTGACGCTGAGCACTATATCAAATCCATCCGCGTGCCGCTTCTGTTCCTTACCACCACTGGCATCCGCAAGGATCAGGGACTTGTATGCGTAACGCCCGCACAGGCCACGCTCAAACACATCATGGTAAAGTCTGCAGAGCACGTTGTCGTACTGGCCGACGCACAGAAGCTGGCCACCGACTCCATCCGCCTGTTTGCCACTTTTGACGACATCGACGCAATCATCGTCGATGAGCCTGTCAATGACCGCGCTTTTTTGTCGCTTCTGGCGCAAAAGCACGTCGAGCTGATTGTGGCAGAACAAACCGATTGATTCTGGCGATTTCCCCTTTCCATAGAAATGCCCTGCGCTGATGATCAGCGCAGGGCATTTCTCATTTTATCTTCCGCAGACCAGCGACCAACTCCGCCGCGTGCAGCAGACGGAGCTTTCCCCGCTCCTCCAATACGTGCCAGCGAATCGGCTTTCCATCCCACTGGTCTTTTGCTGTCACATTTATCATTCCTGCGGGAGCGCAATCGTCTTTATCAGACGCAGCTCCGAATCCATCTGCTCCACAACATAGAAGCCATGGCGCAAGTAAAAGCTGACCTCACGTGCGTCCTTTGGTAGCGTAACGGAAACCGCCTTACAGCCGTGCGCGCGGCAGAAGCTGACCGCACAGCCCAGCAGCTGCGCACCAAGTTTTCTTCCGCGAAAGGCCTCATGCAGCGAGAGCATGCGGATCGTTCCGTCGCTGCCCGCCTGCACCACGCCCGCCTCCTGCTCGCGCAGCATGGCGTGATATACGCCGTTTTCCTCGTGATACCACAGATTAAAGTCGCGCCGGTCGCCCTTGCGCCACCATTTTTCGCGCGCATACGTCGAAATTTCATCAGACAGATGCGACGCATCATTCAGATATTCCACCGTAAATACGCCGTTTTCATACCGCAGCTTTGACACTGCCGTGTTGTCGCAATACGGCGGCCACTTGCCATCCAGCAGCAGATATTGCACACCGCGCAAAACGCAGCCGTGTGAAAAAATCACGATTGTCTTTCCGTCATTTTCCTCCGCCGCTTCACGCATCGCAGTCAAAAAGCGCGACGTGTATTCCGGAAAGCGCTCGCTCCCCTCAATCGACCAGTTCAGTGGATCATGGTCAAACTGATACGATTTTTCCACCTCAAACCGCTCCAGATTGCCGAACGGCACATCCTCCCAGCGTCCAAGGTTCACCTCGCGGAAGCGTGCGTCGCGCCGCAGTGCCAGTCCTTTCGGTCTGTAAATCGCCCGCGATGTAACGCACGTGCGGTTGAGGTCGCTTGCATAGCACGCATCAATTGGAATCGCTTCAAACCGCTTTTCCAGCGCCGCAATCTGCTGCAGGCCGTTTTCCGTCACGCGCGAATCATATTGGCCATGAATTCTCCGATAGGCGTTTCCCTCCGCCTCGGCATGACGCACCAGATAAATTTCCGTCATTGCGCTTCTCCGTTACAAAATCGTGATATAGCCGTTCATCTGGCGGCGGATTTTCTCTACCGCGTCGCGCGCGTGCTGGATATAGTTTTCCGCTTCGCCGCTCTTCTGCCACGCATACAAAACGCTCCGTCCAGCCATAATCACCGCGCCGTGACCAAACTTGTCAAATGCATACTGCGCGTCCTTTGCGCCTGCACCCTGCGCGCCATAGCCCGGCACTACGAAAAACAGGCGGTCATACTTTTTGCGCAGCCGCTCCAGAATCTGCGGGTTCGTTGCGCCAACGGCAAGACCGATCTGCGAATAGCCGTTGCTGCCAAACAGATTCGTACTCCAGCGCATGGCAAGATCCGCCATCACCTGATACACCACACGGTCGCCAGAAAGCAGATCCTGCACCTCGCGCGCCGATTTGTTGGAGCTCCTCGTCAGCAAAAATACGTTCTTCCCGTCCTTGCAATATTGCGTAAACGGCATTGCCGCGTCGCTTCCCAGATAGCTGCTGACCAGCACGCCGTCACACGGATAGGGCGTATACGACTGCGTGCCAACTCTGACCTCGCCAAAGCACGACGCGGCCAGCACCTCTGCGTTCGGCGCGATGTCCGCACGCATCATATCGAGCATCACATAGTAGCCCAGCTCCTGCGCATGGCGCAAAACGCGCTGCATCACCGCAATACCCTCTGCGCCGAACGCGTGGAAGCAGGCCGTCTCAACGCTGACAGCCGGGATGCTTTCGGCCAGTGCGTCGAGAATGGCCACAGAAAACTCACCGCACGCCTCGGCCGCGGCGCGGAGCGTATCGCCGTGCGCCTCGCGCGCTCTTTCGCGGATATCCGGCGGCAACTGGTCATAATAAGGGCAGATGCAGACCATCAGCGCGTTTTTCATCTTCCGGATTTTTGTCTGTAACGAATCAATCGACATAAATACACTCCATTCCGTTTTTTATTTTCTATTTGTAGTATAACACATAATTCTCCGCTTGAACAGACGACAACTGCATACAAATAAATAGCATCGTTCGTCCCGCTCCGACCGCATCCGGCAATTCTGCGCCATTTGTGGATAACATTGCATCGTTTAAAGCGTATTTGCAGCGGAAAAGCTATCGTCGGAGGGAGATGAGAGCAGATGCAGATGAAATCTTTTCTGATGACCATGGGCGCAGGCATTGCAGTAGGCGCGCTTGGCGCGATGATGCTGCCAAAAAGCAGTCAGGTTTACCAGATGACGAACGACGCAGCCAAGACCATCAAAAAGGAGGCCGAAAAGGCGGTTGATTCTATCGTCGCCTCCAACTAAAAGCGCGGCTGGTGCATTGCACCAGCCGCTGGCTTTTCTTCTTTTACGAATTTACTTTTTGTGTTGAGGCGCGGATGGTCAGTCCGGTTGGAATTGTGACGCTCCGCGCCTCGCCGCCATCCAGCATCTGATGCAGGAGCTCAACTGCCGAGGGACAGAGCTGCTCCAGCGGGATGCGAACCGAGGTGACGGAGGGATTGCTCATTTCAGCAAGCTCCGTATCGTCATGTCCGGTAATCAGAATATCCGCCGGCACACGAATGCCTTTTTCCGTTAAGCACCGCAGTGCGCCGATCATCCAGATATCCGATGAGCAGATCAGCGCATCCGGAAGCGCGTTTGTCTGCCGCAGCAGCTGGCGGCACGCATCATAGCCGCTGACATAGCCGCTGACCTGCGCATTGAGCGGCGCCATAACGACCGCTTCGTCCGGAATCTCCATCTCGTGACACGCGCAGTATTGCCGCACCGTAGTGAGCTTCTTTTCGGCGGAAAAGTCACCTTCCGTTCCAATAAATCCAGCGGTTTTCACGCCCTGCTGCGCCAGATGGGCGCACAAAAGCGCCATGCCCTGCGCAAGGTCAATGACCACCGTGGACTTGACCAGCGCATCCGCATCCGGCGTAATCTGCACCAGCGGAATCTGTAAGCCGCTTTTCAGCGCCATCTGCACAAACGGTCCGCCGTCTGAGCAGATCACGCCGTCCACCAGTCCGGAGTTGAGCAGCTGCACGGCCTTTTGCTGCTCCTTTTCCTCACTCACCTGAACCAGCAGCGGCACAAAGCCAACATCGTTACAGCACTGCTGCATCAGGCGGGTATATTGGCTGAAATAGGGATTCAAAATATCCGGAACGGTCAGCGCAATCAGTCCGCTGCGCCCATTGCGCAGACTCCGTGCCAGCTGATTGGGCTGAAAATTCAGCTCCGCAACCGCCGCCGCAATTTTCCTGCGCGTCTCCTCGCGCATCTTATCCGGCATTTTGAAATACTTGGAAACGGCAGACGCAGAAACGCCTGCAAGCCTTGCAACATCTTTAATCGCAGCCATCAAATTCCCCCCGTTCGGACGCATTTTATGGTTCTATTTGGTATTATATACGATCTTAATATTCGGGGCAAGAGCTAATTGGAAGAAAAATACCACGCTGTTTATATTTTCCAGTTTTCCCGGTCAGGTTCTACAAAATCAAAAAGTGCGAATTAGGCAAGCTTACAGTTTTTTGAACACACGGCTTGCGTGCCTTGACAAACATCAATCATATCTATAAAATCTCATTTAGAATCTTCTTTTGGTTTTGTTTCACCGCTTTGTGTATCGTTGCACGTTTAAACACATCCGTGCGCACTGCAAAAGCTCTCGTGCAGTCTGATTCTTAAAATCGTCTGCCATATTTTTATTTTCCATTTGTGTAACGATACACATTTCATCGTTTATGCTGAAATCTCTTCGTTGTTCCGGGCGCTGTTTTCCATGGCGCTCTGACATAAAAAATTTAGGAGGATGAAAAATGAAACGTATCGTATGCCTGCTGCTGGCACTTGTGATGTGCCTCAGCCTGTTCGCCGGATGTGCCGCCAAGTCGAACGACACGCCCGCCGACACCACTCAGCCCGCCGACACCACTCCGCCCGCTGACAACACGCCATCTGCCGAAGCACCCGCAGCTGCTGATGACAATGCGGACAACGCCGCAGACCAGACCGCAACCATCTCCGGCGAGCTGGAAATTGCCGCGTTCTCCAACGGTGAGGCGCAGGACAAGTTCTGGAACACCGCTGTGGAGGAGTTCAACAAGCTCTACCCCGACTGCAAGGTCAACCTGATCACCAGTGCAAACATTGAAGAGTCGATGCGTCCGCGCTTTGTCTCGGACAACGCGCCCGACATCTACTTCATGGGCGGTCAGGCCAACGCCGACGTCACTCCGCTGACTGCCGAGGGCAAGTTCATGGATCTGACCGACTGGTATAACTCTGTTGAGGCCATCGGCTATGACGGTCTGCTGAAGGACAACATGGCCACCGAGATGTTCAACCGTCAGAATGGCGGCATCTATGGCATGGGCTTCTACTACGGCGTATGGGCTTGCCTGTATAACAAGAATATGCTTGAGGAGCACGGCTGGACGCTGCCCAACAACTGGGCGGAATTTGAAGCGCTGGCCAAGGAAATCAAGGACACCACCGACATCTACCCCATCATCCATCAGGGTCAGTATCCCGACTACATCGGCTATGGCCTGATGCAGAGCGGCATTGCCACCGACGGCGGCAAGGAGCTTCTCTGTGAGGAAGGCAATCTGAACGTGGATGCATTCGATAACCCCGCTGTTGTCAGCGCCTATGAAAAGCTGGCTGAGGTTCGCGCAAACGACTGGTCGCCTGAGTTCTGCCTGTCAATGAGCCACACCGAAGCACAGATGATGTGGCTTCAGGGCAAGGCGCTGTTCCTGCCGTGCGGCAACTGGCTTGCAGGCGAGATGGCTGACAGCCTGCCCGAGGGCTTTGAGATTGGTCTGTGCCCCACGTTCTGGCACGACAGCGACAACACGCCCAACATGGTCGCAAACACCGCGTTTGTTACTGTTTCCGCCGATACCAAGAATCCGGATGCTGCGCTTGCGTTCATGCAGGTTCTGTTCTCCAAGAATGTAACCCGCGCGGTTGCCGAGTGCGGCATGGGCATTCCCTGCATGCGTGACGAGCTGGAGGGCATTGACCTTGGACAGGAGAACACACAGGTTCTGGAGCTTGCCAACAGCGGCGCTGCGGAGATTATCTGCGAAATTGGCGGTGCTGGCAACTTTGAGCCGTATGCCGAGCTGCGTACCGCTGTCAAGAACACCATTGCCTCGATTCTCAGCGGTGAAAAGGACACCACCACCGCGCTGACAGATCTGAAAGCTGAGGTTGCCCGCATCCGCGACGACAGCAGCATCGAAAAGGTCACCATCACGGTAAGCTAACCGACTGAAATACGGCCGGGCGTGCTGGCTGCGCCGCACGCCCGGCTGCTTCCATACTCTCCCAGATAAGCGCATATACCCCCGCATTTCGAATGAGGATTGTGAACTGCTATGAAAAAACAAGAAGTCCTAAAAGCAAAGCTGAACAGCGCACACGCCCAGCAAAGCCGGTTCGTGTTCGTCTTTACCGTGCCGGTTCTGGTGCTATTCTCGCTGTTTGTGCTTGTCCCAACCGTTCAGGGGCTGTATTACAGTCTGTTCAACTGGAGCGGTCTGTCCTCCAACATGACCTTTGTCGGTCTTGCAAACTATAAGCGGCTGCTGTTTGAAGATCCCATCGTCTGGCAGGCGCTTTGGAACGACGTCAAGGTTGCGCTGGCGCGCGTGGCGTTTACACTGGTGCTGTCACTGACGCTGGCGCTGTTGCTCACGCGCACGCGCGTGCTGGCAAACGGCTTTTTCCGCAATATTTTCTTCTTCCCCGTCGTTCTTTCGGCCGTCGTTATCTGTACGGTTTGGATGATGATGTATAACTCCAGCTTCGGCATCATCAATCCCATCTTAAACTTCTTTGGCATCAGCGCGCCCGCCGCCGGCTGGCTTGGCGACAAGCATACGGCGCTGATGTCGGTTGTGCCGCCCGCCGTATGGTGCTCGGTCGGCTTTTACATGATCATTTTTATTTCCGCCATTGAGGGCATTCCGGGCGAGCTGTATGAATCGGCGCTGCTGGACGGCGCTGGAACATGGAAGCAGATTGTCCACATCATTCTCCCCCTGATTCGTCCGCAGATCAATTTCTGCGTTGTCTATACCGTAATCTCGTCGTTCAACGCCTCATATATGTTTGTCGATCTTCTGACAAATGGCGGCCCGAACAATGCCTCGCAGGTGCTCGGCACGTATATGAGCCTCAACGGCTTTGAGTATCACAAGTTCGGCTATGCCACAGCCATCGCCATGCTGATTCTGGCGGCCACGGCAGCCATGTCCGTCATCATGAACCGGATTTTCAAATCCGAAGCGCACGAGTATTAAGGAGACGCAGCCATGAAAAAGCAAAAGACAATCAAGCGCTACAATCTCGTCTCCACGCTGGTGCTCGCCATTGCGAGTCTGACGGTGCTCTTCCCGCTTTTGTGGGTGCTGTTCACGTCGCTGAAGAGCACACAGGAGTTTTACTTCAACATTTGGGGACTGCCGCAGGAGTTTGTCTGGCAGAACTACATTGAGGCGTGGCGCAAGACAAACTTCGGCACAAACTTTTTAAACAGCCTGCTCGTCACATTCGGCGCGCTGGCCATCAACCTCATCGGTTCAACCACCACAGCGTATGTCCTTAGCCGCTATCGCTTCCGCGGCCGCCGCTTTACAAACGGCATATATATGCTCTCGATGATGATCCCGACGATCATCGGCCTGATTCCGCAGTACTTCCTGCTTGCCAACATGAAGCTGCTTGACACACGCACAGGGCTGATTCTGGTGTATGGCTTCTCGGCCATTCCGTTTTCGGTTTTTACGCTTCTGGGCTTTTTCCAGACGCTCCCCCACGCACTGGAGGAGGCTGCGCTCATTGACGGCGCAAATCACTATCAGACGTTCTTCCGCATTATGCTCCCGCTGGCGCAGCCCGGCATTGTGACGGTCGGCGTTGTCAACTTCATTAACAACTGGAATGAGTACTATAAAGCGCGTGCATATCTGTCCTCGCCCTCACGGCTCACAATTCCGGTTTCGCTTGTCAACTTTGTCTCCCAGTGCCAGTACCGCATCGCGTGGGGGCCGCTGATGGCAAGCTGCATTCTGATGATTGTACCCACGATTTTAATTTACTGCATCTTCCGAAACTCCATTCAAAAGGGTCTTACGGCAGGCGCAGTCAAGGGCTGAGCATGCCCGCATACAAAATTATCAGCTTAGAAACTGAGAGGATGAAAAATCAATGAAAGAAGCACTGAATATCGCCGTGATTGGCCTTGGCCAGCGCGGAACGCTGCTGCTAAAAGATACGATACTCCCCCAGCCGGACGTCAATGTCGTTGCGCTGTGCGATGTCTATGATGACCGCTGTACGGAAAACGCCAAGGCCGTAACCGACACCGGCCGCCCCGCGCCGCAGCTTTTCCGTGACTATCACGACGTTCTAGATCTGGACGCAGTTGACACCGTCATCATCACCGCCGCATGGGAATCGCACATCGAAATTGCCTGTGCGGCCATGCTGGCCGGAAAGGCCGTCGGCTTTGAGGTGGGCGGCGCATATTCGATTGAGGACTGCTGGAAGCTCATCCGCACCTATGAAAAAACAGGCGTTCCCTGCTCCATGCTGGAGAACACCTGCTATGGCCGCGATGAACTGCTGGTGCTGAATATGGTGCGGCAGGGGCTGTTCGGCGAGATTGTTCACTGCGCAGGCGGCTACCGCCATGACTTGCGCGATGAAATTTCACGTGGCCGTGAAAACCGCCACTACCGCTTCCGCAATTATCTTTCGCGCTGCTGCGACAACTATCCCACGCACGACCTTGGCCCTATCGCAAGCATCCTTGATCTGAACCACGGCAACCGGATGCTGAGTCTTGTCTCCATGGCGTCCAAAGCACGCGGTCTGCATGAGTTTATTTTGCAGGACAAGGGTGCAGACTATGACGCGGCAAACTTCCAATTTGCGCAGGGTGACGTCGTCACCACACTGATTAAATGCGCGCACGGCGAGACGATCAGCCTGACGCTTGACACCTCTCTCCCCCGCCCCTATTCGCGCTGCTTCCATGTGCAGGGCTCAAAGGGCATGTATGAGGAGGACAACCGCAGCATCTTTATGGATGGCAAGGATCGTGAATTTCATGAGGACTGGAAGCCGCGCTGGGGCTGCGTGGAGGAGTACCGCGAGGCATATGACCATCCGCTGTGGAAAGAATTTCTCTCTGACGGCGTGCGCGGCGGCCACAACGGTATTGACTGGCTTTTGATGCGTGCATTCATCGACGCCGTCAAAGCCGGAAAGAGCGCGCCGGTCGATGTCTACGACGCGGCCAGCTGGATGGCCATCTCCACACTCAGCGAGCAGAGCATCGCCCTTGGCAGTGCGCCGGTCGCCATCCCCGACTTTACAAGCGGCCAGTGGCTGCTGCGGCCGCAGTGGCAGCCGTAATTTGCAATTGGAGGCAATTTGATGCACAACCTCCGCTTTTTCCGCGACATTTTTTCTGACTTTCATCTGGAGCTGTCATTTGGCGGCACCGTCATTGACGCGGCGCAGTTTCAGCTGCGTGAGCAGCTGCACACGCAGCATGAAAGCATCTACGCCGGCAGCCTGTACCACTGCAACCTGCGCGTTCAGGTCGAGCGTCTGGATGCACATACGCTGGTGCTCTGCGTACATCTGGATTCCGAGCAGCCGTTTTGCTGTGACAGCATCCGTATGTCCGCCGCCTATGAAGCGCCCGACGCTGACCTTGGCCAGTGCTATGTGCCAGGCGGCGCGCTGGACTGTGGCCGCGCCGGGCTTCACCGGCTGTCTGACCGGCCGCTGCCGCCGGAGGATATCCGCTTTTGCGGACTGTTTTCCGGCAGCCGTGAGCCCTGTCTGCTGCTTGCCACGCAGCTTCCGTGCAGCCAGATGCTGCTCTATCAGGCAGCGCTTCTGCGCAGCGACTGCGTGCGCTTTACCGCCGTCAACCGCTTTACTCCGGCCGAGCGCTATCATCTGCAAACCGAGCGAATGCTGGTGATTACCGGCCTGACGCCGCTTGCGGCGCTTCAGCGCTATGCCGGCACGCTCCCGGAAATTCCGCCATCTCGCCTTGCGCCGCCGCTTCGCGGCTGGAGTACGTGGGACTACTATTTTACCTGTTACCGCATGGACGATCTGCGTGAAAACATGGCGCAGATCAAGACTGACGAGCAGCTTTTCCCACGGCTGAAATACATCTTTCTGGACGACGGCTGGCAATATCGCGAGGGCGAATGGCACGAGAATTACCGTTTTCCGCAAGGTCTTTCCGCCGTTGCGGCGGAAATTCAACACGCAGGCTTTACGCCCGCCATCTGGACAAACGGCTGTCAGGTCTATCCGCTCAGCGAGGCAGGGCTTCGCCGCGGGGAGATGCTGCTTACCGACGATGACGGCAACGCCATCTTATCCGAGGGACGCTGCATCATCGACCCCACACACCCGGATGGAGAAGCGTATCTCTATCAGCTCTACCGCAGCCTGTATGACGCGGGCTTCCGCGTTTTCAAGGTGGACTTTGTCTCCACGCTCCAACTGGCCGTCCGGTTTCATGACGGCAGCTGCGGCGTTTATGACGCAATCCGTCGGCTTTTTGCCATCATTCGCCGTGCTGTGGGCAAAAAGAGCATACTGATTGGCTGCTCCTACCCGCCCGAGTGCGGCGCTGGTATTGTGGATTATAACCGCTTTGCCGTGGACATCCACAATCACTGGAGTCACGTGCTTTGGATTCTGGAATATCTGCAAATGGGCTTCTGGCAAAACGGGCGGCTTTACCGCATCGACCCCGATTTTCTTCTGGTTCGCGGCAGCGACACCTCGCGCGAACGTGAGACAAACGTCTACAATCCCGCGCCAAACGCACCGGCAGCTCTCGACAGTCCCGCTAACCGCTGGCGGCTCGGCAACGTTTTTACGCGTGATGAGGCTGAAACATGGGCAAATATTGTCGTATTTGCCGCCGGAAACATCATTCTGGGCGACCGGCTGTCCATGTTGAACGACGCAGGTCTGTCACTTGTGCGCAGCCACCTCACGCCAAACCGCCAGACGGCAGTGCCGCTCGATCTTGGTGACGGCGTGCATGCGGGACTCTGGTATTCGGCAGCCGACCGAAAGCTTCTGGTGATCAACGTCCACGACACGCCGCAGACCATACAGCTTTGCTTTACAGACTATCATCTTGCCGCACCGTCGCATATCCGGTGTGAACAGGCGTTTTCCTACCAGAACGGTACGCTTACCGTCCCGCTCCGCGCGCATGAAAGCGCCGTTTTCAGCTGGTGACAAAAACACCGCCGCAGTTTTTTCTGCGGCGGTGTTTCATGT
>CAKTUT010000022.1 GCA_934621665.1 uncultured Oscillospiraceae bacterium
ACTGCGTATAGCAGCTGAGCACCCAGCTGAGCTCTGCGTGCTGCGGCACGTGGCTCTGGACAAACATGATGTTCTTGTCAGGGTCAAGACCACAGGCGATATACTGAGCCAGCTGCTCAAGCGTGCGGCGGCGCAGGTCGGCCGGAATCTGGCGAACCGTGATTGCGTGCATATCAACGATGCAGTACAGGCAGTCATAGTCGTTTTGCAGCGCAACCCAGTTCTTGATTGCGCCCATATAGGAGCCGAGCGTCAGATCACCGCTGGGCTGAATGCCAGAAAAAATACGTTTTTTTGCTTCCATAGTCGATTACCTCGAATTCTATTTACATAGTTACAGGTATTCTAGCACATACAGACGGATTTCGCAAGAAAGCATTGACGAGCGCCCAAAGAAAAAGTATGATAATAGCAAATATACGCAGCACGGCCAGTGCGCCGCGCGGCAAAATCGGAGGAGAATCCCAAATGGACTTTTTTGAAGAAATGGAAGCCAGAATCCCAAAGGGAAAGGTGCGCACGCGCTTTGCACCCAGCCCTACGGGCTATATGCACGTCGGCAACCTGCGCACGGCGCTCTACACCTGGCTCATTGCGCGCAGCCATGGCGGCACGTTTATTCTGCGTATTGAGGATACCGACCAGGGCCGTCTGGTTGACGGCGCGGTGGATGTGATCTATAAGACGATGGCCGAGTGCGGCCTTGACCATGATGAGGGGCCGGATGTTGGCGGTCCGGTCGGACCGTATGTCCAGTCGGAGCGCCGCGGCCTGTTTGGCAAATACGCGGAGCTGCTGGTAGAAAAGGGCGGTGCATACTACTGCTTCTGCCAGAAAGATGACGAGGACGAGCAGCCGGAGACGGAGGGCGAGACGAAGCAGATCAAAAAGCATGTCTGTGCCTGCCGTGATCTGCCGCTTGCAGAGGCAAAGGCGCGCGTTGCTGCGGGCGAGCCCTATGTTATCCGCCAACGTATCCCGCACGAGGGCAGCACCACATTCCACGACGCGTCCTTTGGCGATATCACGGTGGAAAACAAGGAGCTTGAGGATCAGGTGCTGCTCAAATCCGACGGCTTGCCCACGTATAACTTTGCAAACGTGGTTGACGATCATCTGATGGGCATTACGCATGTGGTGCGCGGCAGCGAATATCTATCCTCCGCGCCAAAGTATAACCTGCTGTATCAGGCATTCGGCTGGGATGTCCCCACGTATGTCCACTGTTCGCCGGTTATGCGTGACGCACAGCATAAGATGTCCAAGCGTCATGGCGATCCCAGCTATGAGGATCTGATCAACGA
Source organism: uncultured Oscillospiraceae bacterium (assembly GCA_934621665.1). Taxonomy (GTDB): domain Bacteria; phylum Bacillota; class Clostridia; order Oscillospirales; family Oscillospiraceae; genus CAG-170. The sequence goes on from CAKTUT010000022.1 coordinate 1,305, forward strand.
GGGCTATTTGACTGAGGCGGTGCTCAACTATGTGGCGCTGCTTGGTTGGTCGCCGCGCGGCGAGCTTGCCGAGCAGGAGTTCTTTACGCTGAGTGAGCTTGCAAAGGTATTTGATATTGCCGGTATTTCCAAGAGCCCCGCTGTTTTTGACATTCAGAAGCTTCGCTGGATGAACGCGGAGTACATGAAAAAGCTCTCTTCGGAGGCATTCTATAAAAAGGCAGAGCCGTGGCTTCGCAAGGCCGTGACGAATCCGGCCATCGACCTGCATGCCGTTGCGGCGCTTGTCCAGCCGCGCTGCGAAATTCTTTCTGACCTGCGTGAGCGTGTGGACTTCCTTGACAAGCTCCCGGAATACAGCACGGAACTTTATGTTCACAAAAAGTCCAAGACGACGCTGGAAAATTCGCTGGAAACGCTTAAGGCGCTTGTTCCGGTGCTGGAGGCCCAGGGGAGCTGGACGAATGAAGCGCTCTACGAGCGGCTCGTTGCGCTGGCGGCGGAGCGCGAGGTGAAAAACTCCATCATTCTCTGGCCGCTGCGCGTAGCGCTTTCCGGCAAGCCGTCCACACCGGGCGGTGCAACCGAGCTTGCGGCGCTTCTCGGTAAGGACGAGTCGATTGCCCGTGTGAAAAAGGGCATTGCGCTGCTGGAAGCCTGATGAAATAAAAGAATGCCCCGCTGTTCATTGTGAACAGCGGGGCATTTGCATATACATTAATCTGCTTAAGAATTCGCGTCATCGGCGGGCGGCTCATAATTCGGGTTATAATTGACAATGATGCCAAGCTCCTGCATTTCGCCGATCTTGTCCGTTACAAGCGGATTGTCCCACGCGTCGATCTGAATCAGACACCAGTTGTCTTTCAGACAGTAGACATCCGTGACCTTGTTATAGTCCACACGTACATAGTTGAGCGCCGTTAGACCGGCAAGACCGGACACGTCGGTGATCTCATTGTAGTTCGCGCTGAATTGCACCAGCTTGGATGTTTCCGCGTCAAACTTCGGAATGGCTGTGATTTTGTTGTTATTTGCCTTGAAGTTGACCAGTTCCGGCAGACCGGGAAGAATGGAGATATCCGAAACCTGATTGGAGCTGACATCAATCACGCGCAGCGCCGTGCAGTCGGAGAGCACGGAGATGTCCTCAATCTCATTGTTCGCCGCGTACAGCTCCTCCAGTGACGTGTTGCCGGCCAGCGCCGAGAGCTTGGACACACCGCAGCTCTCCATGGAAAGTGTCTTGAGCGCCAGACAATTGTTGAGATATGTGATTGTTGTGATGGGGTTGTTGCTGATGTTCAGTTCCTGAAGCTGCGTCATGGATGACAGCGCCGTCAGGTCGGAAATTGTGTTGTTGGCAATGTCAAGCGATTCCAGCTTTGTCAGGCCGACAAACGCGTTGATCGAGTCGATGGCGCATTGATTGAGGCTCAGATGCTTGAGGTCAGGAAGCGTGCCGATAAGATCAAGCGCAGCCGACGAGAGCGTACAGCCGGAAAGGTCAAGCGTCTGGAGCGTGGTCAGGTTTCCGAGTACGGAAATGTCCATTGCGCCGAGATCGTGAATCGTAAGGGACAGAAGCCCGGTAAAGAGAGGCAAATCCGCCATGGTGGTCACGCCCTCGGGAAGCTCCAGCTCCTGAATTTCCCACAGCGCGTCGCTCATAATTGTGTCGGATGTGCCAAGGCCGAGCAGTTCGCGCACATAGGCGTCCAGCGCCGCGTCCTGAAGTATTACAGGCTCAACCACGTTGCCGACGGTATAGCCGCCGTAGACTACGTCGCTGACAAGTCCGTTTTGACCTACGGCAATGGCCGTGACGGTTGTCTCGCCGCCCTCAAGCAGCACCGGCTCGGTATAGTGATCGGTTTCCAGCGACGGGAAGTCGCCGTTCGTCGTCAGATAGACATCGCCGCCGTGCGGCGTGGCGCTGACCTCAATATACTCGCTGTAATAGCCGCTTTCCGGCGTAAGCGTGGGCGCGTCGGGGCGCAGACGGTTGATTTCCGTGCGGACGGAGTCAATGGTGATGCGGCTGAGCATATTCTCCGCGTCCAGAAGCTTGTCCTGCGCAAGATAGACGCGAGAGAGCGCGCAGTAGAGCTCAACCGAGTCTGGCATGGAAGTAATGGCGCTGACAAGCGTATACTCGGCCTTTGTGTAGTTGCCGCTTTCGGCGTAGGCGTTGGCCAGCCAGCGAGGAATGCGGTCGTCCTCGGGCTGGAGCTTGGCCGCGCCCTTATAAAACGCGATGGCGCGGTTGTAGCGGCCGGACGTTTCAAAGCGGTTGCCCCAGTAGATGAGGGTGCTTGCAGTCAGGTCGGTTCGGTGTATCAGGAAAAACCAGCAGGCGGCGATCAGAAGTGCGACCACAAGCACCAGCGGGATTATAATTTTCACGGTGTGATGTTTCATGGAAATGCTCCCATCCGATTAAAAGGTAAGCACATTATACGTTTTTTGCAATGTTATGTCAAGTTTTTGCAAAGCGTGCTGGTGCCTGAGATTGTGAATCTTGTGCAAACTTTTTGTGACTTGACAAAGCGGAAAGGAAAAATCTATAATAAAATGCATACGTTACGAAACAATAGTTACAGAACATGCGGCTTTGATCAAAATTGCAGAAAGGGGCTGCTTTTATGCCGCCAAAACCGAAATTTACACGACAGCTGGTTATCAACACCGGTTTTGCGTTGGTGCGCGAGCAGGGCGCTTCTGCGCTGACGGCGCGGGAGCTTGCATCAAGGCTTGGTGCGTCGCCCTCGCCGATTTTTACACTGTTTTGCGATATGGACGAGGTGCGCGGAGAGGTGTTTTCCTGTGCAACGGCGCTTTTTAAGCGCTATATGGCCGTGGCGGAGGACTACTGTCCGGCGTATAAAAAGCGCGGGATGCAGTGGGTGCGCTTTGCGCAGGATGAGCCGGAGCTGTTTCGCATGCTTTTTATGCAGAAAACCGACGGTGAGCTGGAATTTACGCATGTAATCCGCGCCATGCCGTTTGGCTGGGAGAGCGACACCGAGATCATCATGCACGACTACCACGCGACACAAGAGCAGGCTGACCGCCTGTTCCGCCAGATGTGGATTTACACCTATGGCCTTTGCGTGCTGTGCGCTAATCGCGTGTGTACATTTACAGAAGAGGAAATTGCGGTGCAGCTCGGCGAGATTTTCTCAGGGATGATTCATGTCCTGCGCGCAGGCGGCGTGCCGTTTTCCAAATTGCAGCCAATGGACGCTGCAAAGGCGGATATTCTGAACGGCAGCTACCCGGATCTGCGCGAACGTGAGACGGAAAGGCAGCCGTAGCGTCACTGCGTAAAGACGGACAAGGAACTTTTATACACCTGCTGCGTCTAAGGAATGTACGCGGGATACAATGAGACAAGCAATTGAAAGAGACCGGCAAAGCCGGGAAAGGAAGAAAAGTATATGCTGAATATCAGTCATTTGACGAAAACCTACGGAGAGAAAAAAGCTGTTGACGATCTGAGCTTGCATATTGCACCGGGCGAAATCTATGGCTTTATCGGCCACAACGGCGCGGGCAAGACGACGACACTCAAATCTGTCGCCGGTATTTTGCAGTTTGATCAGGGCGAAATCACCATCGGCGGTGTGTCAGTCAAGAAAGACCCGATTGCCTGCAAGCGGCAGATTGCCTATATCCCGGACAATCCCGATTTGTATGAGTTTATGACGGGAACGCAGTATCTGAATTTTGTGGCGGATATTTTCGGCGTGGATGCCGAGACGCGCCGGACACGGATCGAAACATACGCGAGCATGTTTGAGCTGACAGACGCGCTGGCGCAGCCGATTGCATCGTATTCGCACGGCATGAAGCAGAAGCTTGCGATTATCTCGGCGTGGCTTCATACGCCAAAACTTATCATCATGGACGAGCCATTTGTCGGTCTTGATCCCAAGGCGTCGCATCTGCTCAAGGGTATGATGCGAGAGGTGTGCGATCGGGGCGGCGCGATCTTCTTTTCAACCCACGTACTGGAGGTGGCGGAGAAGCTCTGCGATAAGGTGGCCATTATTAAAGGCGGCAAGCTGATCCGTTCCGGCACAATGGAAGAGGTCAAGGGTGACGATTCCCTGGAGGAAGTGTTCCTTGAACTGGAGGGAGAGACATGCTGAAAACACTTTTGAAGAAGCAGATGATGGAAATTTTCCGCACCTACTTCTATGACCCGAAAAAGAACAAGCGGCGCAGTGTTGGTGCTACTGTTGCCTATATGCTGCTGTTCGTGCTTTTGATGGTTGGCCTTGTCGGCGGCATGTTTGCCTATCTTGCCTATTCGGTCTGCGGCGCGTTTGTCGCGGGCGGCGCGGATTGGATGTACATCAGTATGTTCAGCTTGCTTGCGATTTTCCTTGGCGCGTTCGGCAGCGTATTCAACACTTTCTCGCAGCTGTATCTGGCGAAGGATAACGATCTGCTGCTGTCAATGCCCATACCATCCGCAACGATCATTACATCCAGACTTCTGGGCGTTTATCTGCTGGGACTGATGTACTCGGCGGTTGTGATTGTCCCGGCGGTGATCATCTACTGGGTGAACGTCCGGCTTACAGCAGCGGTGATTGTGTCCGGCATTTTGCTGACGGCGCTGATTTCTGTAATTGTGCTGCTGCTTTCGTGCCTGCTCGGCTGGGTGGTTGCGAAAATCAGCCTGAAGCTCAAGAATAAGAGCTTTGTCACGGTGATTGTGTCGCTTGCGTTCTTTGGACTGTACTATTTCTTCTATTTTAAGGCCAGCGCAGTGATTCAGGATCTGGTTGCGAACGCGGCGGAATACGGCGAAAAGCTTAAGAGCAGCGCTTATGCGCTCTATGTCTTTGGACAGAGCGGCTGCGGCAGCTGGCGCGCAATGCTGATTGTGACGGCGGTGGTTGCAGCGGCAGCGGTGCTGACATGGTGCGTGCTTTCGAAGAGCTTTTTGAAAATTGCAACGGCAAGCGGCGCGGTGTCAAAGACTGCACGACCGCAGCGCGCAGAAAAGTGCCGCACGGCGGACGATGCGCTGCTGACAAAGGAGTTTCGGCGCTTTACATCCAGTCCGCTCTATATGCTCAACTGCGGCCTTGGGGTTCTCTTTTTGCTGGCTGCTGCCGTCATGATTATAATCAAGGGCGATGTGCTGCGCGCAACGCTTGGTGCAGTGTTTGGTACGCGTCCCGGCGCGCTGGCAGTTTTGAGCACGGTTGTAATCTGCCTGATTGCGATGATGAACGATATGGCCGCGCCGTCCGTTTCTCTTGAGGGAAAGAGCATCTGGATTCCGCAGTCGCTTCCCATTGCACCATGGCAGGCGCTGCGCGCAAAGCTGCGGATGCACCTGCTTCTGACCGGTATTCCGGCGGGGCTGTGCGCAGTGTGCGCGGGTGCGGTGCTGACGCAAAGCGCGGCGGAGACGGTGCTGCTTTTGATTGCGGTGCTTTCGGTTGTGACGCTCTCGGCGGTATTTTCATTGACGCTCGGTGTAAAAATGCCAAATCTGACGTGGACAAACGAGGCCGTTCCAGTTAAGCAGAGCGGTAGTGTTCTGATTGCCATTTTCGGCGGCTGGATTTATGCAGCGGTACTTGGCGTGCTGTATCTGGTGGTTGGCACGCATATCGGAGGCCTTGCGTATCTGGCGCTTTTCAGCGCGGTTTCGCTTGCAATCGCGTTTGCGCTCTACCGCTGGCTGAAAACGCGCGGCGCGGTGATTTTCGCCAGTCTGTAACAGGGAATTATGTACCCAATGGCGGCGTTTGGCGGCAGATCATACAGCAGTGTTTTTCCTGTTGCATTGTGGCGCACAGTTGGGTATAATACAGCTATATTACAGACAGGAGGCCAAAATCATGGCTGTTAAAATTGAAAAGTCCACCATCATCGGCGATGTTCTTGATATCGCACCGCAGACCGCTCCGCTGTTCATGGCGATCGGTATGCACTGCCTTGGCTGTCCCGCATCCCGCGGTGAAACCGTTGAGGAAGCCTGCGCGGTTCACGGCGTTGATGCCGACGCATTTCTGGCACAGGTCAACCGCTTCCTGGAGGCCAGCGAAGAGGCGGAGAAGTAATTATTTTTGCAGACAAAAAAGGGAGGCTTGACGCCTCCCTTTTTTGAGTAGGAGGACATATGAAACAGAAGCTGCCGATTTCAAAGCGGCTGCTGTGCTGCGCGGCACTTGTGCCGGAGGGCAGCCGCCTGGCGGACATTGGAACGGATCACGGCTATCTTGGCATTTATCTGCTGCTGGCAGGAAAGGTTCGCCATGTGATCGCGGCAGATTTGCGGCCGCAGCCGCTTGCGCGTGCAAAGCAGAACGCGCGCGAATATGAGGTTGAAGATCGGATGGAGTTTTGCCTGTCTGACGGTCTTGCGAATATCGACCCGGACAGCTGTGATGCCATCATTTGTGCCGGAATGGGCGGCGATCTGATCATCCGCCTGCTTACCGAATGCGCGTGGCTGCGCGATGCGCGCTACACGCTGATTTTGCAGCCGCAGTCATCCGGTCAGGCTGTGCGGCGGTATCTGGCGGAAAACGGCTTTGCCGTTGACAGGGAGACGCTTGTACAGGATGCGGGCTTTTTGTACACGGTTCTGCGTGCACGCTTTGACGGACAAAGACGCACGCTTTCGCCGGGCGCACAGTATGTCCCGCAGCAGCTGCTGGAGAGCGGCAGCGGCCTGCTTGGCGCATACCTGCATCGCGTGTCGGGGGCGCTTGCCGTGACAGTGGAGGGACTGCGAAACGCAGATAAGCTGCGTCCGGAGCGGCAGCAATACTATGAACAGGCACTGCTGGAGGTGCGGGAAATGGAGAGACGCTATGGTAACAGTGAATGATATCTGCCGCGCGCTGTTTGACGCAGCGCCGGAATACATGAAGATGGATTGGGATAACGTTGGGCTGATGTGCGGCTGGGCGGACGGCGCGGTGACGCGTGTGCTTGTGTCACTGGATGCAACGATGGATGCGCTGGAGGAGGCAAGGCAAAACGGTTGTGAGCTGGTGGTAAGTCACCACCCAATGATCTTTGGCGGCATAAAATCGGTCACGAGCGAGACGGCAACCGGAAAAGATCTGCTGTTCGCGATTCAAAACGGCATTTCCGTCATCAGTATGCACACAAATCTTGACTGCGCGCATGGCGGTGTGAACGACGTTCTGGCAAGAACGCTCGGTCTGTTGGATATTCACGTCATGAAGCCGGATGGACAGGATGCGCAGGGACAAGACTATGGGCTGCTGCGCGTCGGAACAGTTGACGAGACACCGCTTGCAGACTTTGCCGCGCGTGTGAAGCGGCTGCTTGGCTGTGAGGGACTTCGCTATGCGGACGGCGGCAAGCCGGTCAGAACCGTCGCTGTGGGCGGCGGCGCGTGCGGCAGTGAAATTGCCTCGGCGATTGCGCACGGCTGCGATACGCTGGTGACGGCGGATTTAAAGTATCACGAGTTTGCTGATGCGCCGTATCTTGGCGTCAATCTGATTGATGCGGGACATTTCCAGACAGAAAACCCGGTTTGTGGCTATCTTGCGGAGCTTCTTTCGGCAAAATTCGGCGAAGTGACGGTGATGCGTTCGCAAAGACATGGCGACCAGATACATTTCCTGTAAAATCACAACGAAACAGTTGATTTTGCATGCGTGTATATGATAAACTATCACGAGAAAACTCTTACGAAGGGAAGAAAACCAGATGTCCGGACATTCCAAGTGGCATAACATTCAAAAAACAAAGGGCGCGCAGGACGCAAAACGTGCAGCGGCCTTTACCAAGATTTCCAAGGAAATGATTGTTGCGGTCAAGGAGGGCGGTGGTGTCGCCGATCCCGCGTACAATTCCCGCCTTGCAACCGTTATCACCAAGGCCAAGGCCGCCAATATGCCGAACGACAACATCAAGCGCGTTCTGGAAAAGGCAGCGTCCGCCGGTCAGGGCGACAGCTACGAATCCATTACTTACGAAGGTCATGGCCCTGCGGGCGTCGCCGTCATTGTTGAGACCATGACCGACAACCGTAACCGCACTGCGGGCAACGTGCGTCATCACTTTGATAAATTTGGCGGCAGCCTTGGCACAAACGGCTGCGTCAGCTGGTCGTTTGACAAGAAAGGTGTTATCGTCATTGACAACGAGGAAGAAGAACTGGACGAGGACACCGTCATGATGGACGCGCTGGACGCGGGTGCTGCCGACTTCCAGCCGGAAGAGGGCTGCTTCACCGTCTACACCGACCCCGCCGACTTTAATAACGTTGCCAAAGCGCTGGAGGATAAGGGATATCAGTTTGAGTCCGCGCAGATCGAAATGGTTCCGCAGACGTATCAGAAGCTGGAAAAGCCCGAGGATATCGCCAACATGGAAAAGATGCTTGATATCTTTGAGGATGACGACGATGTGCAGAACGTCTGGCACAACTGGGACAACGAGGACTGATTTCCGCGCTGATTTGTAAATAAAAAAATCGGAATGGCCAAGGCCATTCCGATTTTTTGCAGCTATAGCGCGGCTTTACGCTGTAACTGCAAGGTATGGTAAATCCCTCGGGGGGTTAATAGAGGGCTTCTTCATCCTCCAGAAACAGCTTGTCGTTGATTTCCGAAAGCGTACTGCCATGCGCCATACCAAACAGAATGATGGCGTCCCGGCGGTTCTTTGGATACAGCTGTGCAAGGCCGCAGAGCTTTAAAAGCTCCTGCGCTTCGTTTACCGTAGCGCCAAGTCCATAGCAGATGCACAGCAGCCGGTTGCGTGAGGGCTTGCGCCGGCCGGCAAAAATCTGGTGGAGATAGATTTCACTCATCTCTGCGCGGCGGGCAACCGTCGCCTTGGACAAGTCCTTTTGACTTAACAGTGCGGTAAGATAATCTGCAACATTTTCGCACTGGAAGCTTTCGCTGTTGCTGGCGAGAAAATCATTTAAATTTGGCGTGCTCATCAACTCCTGCTGTAGGGAATCCGTGTCTTTTGCTTTCATTGCCGTCCTGCCTTTACAAGATGTCGAAAATGGGCTATACTGGGAATTGCCGGTTGCTGTAACTATCTTACATGACAAAATCGGCAAAAACAATATGCTGGCTGCATAGGGTTTGGAGGAAATTTTCATGGATATCTACGGCTGCCTGTGCGGCGCGATACAGACGCAGTATGATACCGTCCGCCAGATCAAATCATCTGAGCGCGGCAGTATCCGCGTTGTGCGTCACCGTTTGAGCGGTACGCGCTATATTTTCCGTGAGTTTGAGGGCAGCGCGGCGGTCTATCAAAAGCTGCTGCCGGTTGCGTGCGGAAATCTGCCGCAGATTATGGAGGCAGGGGAGCGCGATGGCCGCGTCGCGGTTCTGGAGGAGTATGTACAGGGGGATACGCTGGCGTTTTTGCTGGAGGGCGGATCACTTTCGCCAAAGCAGGCGCGCAAAATCATGCGCCAGCTTTGCAGCGCGCTCTGGGTGCTGCATTCGCTTGGCGCGGTTCACCGTGATATTAAGCCGGAAAATGTGATTCTGCGCGGGAATGAAGCGGTTTTGATTGACTTTGACGCATCGAGAATTGTAAAGGGGAGCTCGCAAACGAATACTGATACCATGGTGCTTGGCACAACCGGCTATGCCGCGCCGGAGCAGTACGGCATTTCGCAGACCGATCCGCGCGCCGACATCTACTCGCTCGGCGTGCTGCTGAATGTGATGCTGACAGGCGAGCATCCGTCGCGCCGTCAGGCAAGCGGAAAGATGGGCGCAATTGTGCGCCGGTGTACGATGATCAGTCCGGATAACCGGTATCAGAACGTCCTGCACCTGATGGAGGTGCTGTGATGAAAAATTCTGGACGCAATTGCAGCTTCTGTGATGCTGAGCTGCCGGTGGGCGCGTCGTTTTGCCCCTACTGCGCAAAGGTGTTGATTGAAAAGAAAAAGCCCGACATCCCAAAGCCGTGGCGCAGACATATGTTTGCGGTTATCAGTTGTTTGGTGCTTGCGCTCGCTGCGGCAGGTGTCATTCAGATTCGATTGGACGCGGCGCTGCGCCGGCAGCATGCGGAAAACGAGACAGCGGCAGCTGCGTTGACAGAGCTTGCGCAGAAACCGGATGCGCTGACGAATGAGCCGTTACCGCAGGAAACGGATGCGCCGGCGGATGTGACGCCTGCACCGGAAGCAGAGGAGAATGAAGAGGAAATTTCCGGAACGCTCTATGACAGCGGAAACGCTGAGACTGTCTATCCGGTCGGGGATGTGCGCTATCACGTTCTTTTGAGTGCGGGCGACGGCAGCAGAATCCGCAGGGATGCGCTGCACACTACGCGGATTACCATTTCGTCCGTGCAGCATGCGTCGTTTCCGTCGCAGCTGTTTATTTATCAGGAGAATTCTGATGAAGATGTACAGGACATATTTATGGATCTGGTCGAGTCCTATGCGGTGGAAACCGTGCCGGAGGACGGCGCGGTGGCCATGTTTTTTTCAACGCCGCGTCATGAGGAGAGCTTTCCGGCGGCCGCGCGCATGACAGATGTGGAATACGGCGCGGAAAACGGAACAAATGAGGTCATCTGGACGCTGAACATGAAAAATGGCGACGTGATCCGTCTGCACCAGCGGTTGTACGTCACGGAGCGGAAGCTGGCGCGCTATACCAAAGCCGACGCGCCAATGCAGACGGTGGCGGATTTGGAGGCGTTGTTTGAGAAAATTGAGCGTGAGGTTGATCCGGAGACGACGGTGCAGATTTTTCTTCCGGCTGTGACCTATACAGAGCCGCTGTACATGAATGACCGGGCGTATATGCTGGTCGGCAGCCGGAGCGGCGGCGCGCAGACAACGTTTACCGATACGGTGTATGTCGGCGCAGATGCGCCAGAGACGCCTGAGATCAGCAATGTCAGCTTCACAGGAAACGGCGGCGTGGGAATCCATGCGACGGCAGGCGTGACGGCTGACCGTTGTACGTTTACCGGCTGGGATATCGCGCTGCTCGGTGAGGACGGCTCGTGGCCGACGTTTGGCGGGTGCGTGTTTGAGAACAATGGGATTGGCGCAAAGTTTGATACCAGCTATTCCAGTGCCGCCGGCGAAATGTACGGCGACAATGTGTTCCGCAATAACGGCACAGCGATTTTGATTGCACGGCTGCATGATTTTAAGGTGCTCAAGTTCCCAAATTGCGTCTTTTCCGGCAACGGCGTGAATTTGGACAACCCGGCGGAGCATCCGGCAACGCTTGACGGCGCAACGATAGAATAAAGAGGCGATTTTATGTACGCAGACTGTCATGTGCACATGGTGCTGGACGGCGAGAACTGGAAAGCGGCGATTGCGCGCCACAGCGGCGGCGTTGACCGTGCGTGGGTGCGTCAGGTGCTGGCGCGCGACAGGAAAGCGGGAATTACGTATCTGCGCGACGGCGGCGACCGCTGGGGCGTGGGTCTTTATGCTGCGTCTATTGCGCCGGAGTATGGAATATGCTACCGATCACCGGCGTTTCCCATCCACAAGAACGGCCACTATGGCGCGTTTATCGGTCGCGGCTTTGACACGCCGCAGGAATACCGCGCACTGGTGCGCGAGGCAAAGGCACAGGGCGCACATTTTATCAAGATCATGATCTCCGGACTTATGGATTTTGATCACTACGGTGTTTTGACCGATACGCAGCTGGACGCGGGTGAGATTGCCGATATGATTGCAGCGGCGCACGACGCGGGTTTGTGCGTCATGGCGCACGCAAACGGCGATGAGACCGTCTCAGTGGCAATTGCGGCGGGCGTTGATTCCATTGAGCACGGTGCGTATTTGCGCGAGGAGACCGTCCATCAGCTGGCGCAGAGTGAAACGGTCTGGACGCCAACGCTTGTGACCATCGGAAATCTGATTGGCGACGGGCGCTTTCCGGACGAGCAGCTCAAGCCGCTGCTGGCCTATCAGATGCAAAACGTTGCGCTGGCTTCACGGCTTGGTGTAAAGCTTGCCGCTGGAAGCGACGCGGGCGCGTATCGCGTGCTTCATACGCAGGGAACGCTTGACGAGTATGCGCTTTTGCGTCAGGCCATCGGCGGGGACGCAGATGCGGTAATTGCACGCGGAAATCAGGAAATCATGAAGCGCTTTTGACGCAAAAACCCGGAGCTTTTGTTGAAAGCTCCGGGTTACTTACTTGATTGCTTTTTGTGCGACTGCTTCAGCTGGTGCGCAAAGAGGATATAGACCGCCGGGACGGCTGCGCCGCTGAGCCAGACATAGACGCTCGCCCCGTAGCCTGCGACGATTTGCAGAATGTTTGCCGCAACGGCAAGTGTCAGCGTGATTGTGCCCCAGACGATACACTTGTGCACCAGAAGCGGCTCTTCACAGTAGAGCGCGCCGAGGAAGCCGCAGACAAGCTCTAATGCGCAGCCAACAAGGCCGAGTACCGCGCCAAGCTTAAAGACAACGATCTGTGCCGTGCCGAACGCGCGGAGATTGACACCCATAGCAAAAAAATTCAGATAGGTAATACAGAAAAACGCGCGCGTCAGCGCAGCGAAGAACAGCAGAACGCTGATGTCGCGCATACGGCGGCTGGGAGCTTTCATAACGAGACCTCCAAAAGATCAAATGCGTGCAAAAAAGGCAAGCCCAATGGCTTGCCCTTTGTGTTGCCGATATCAGATTGCGCGCTCAACCTTGTTGGAACGCAGGCATCTTGTACAGACGTATACATGGCGCGGAGTACCGTCAACGATCGCCTTGACGCGCTTGACGTTGGGCTTCCATGCACGGTTGGATCTTCTGTGAGAATGGGAGACCTTAATGCCGAACGTAACGCCCTTGCCGCAGATATCGCATTTTGCCATCAGCTGCACCTCCTTGCCATAGGAAAATCGGAAATCTGAGCGTCCAACGGACGCCGACTAGTATAATAACAGATGTTTCCACAAAAAGCAAGCACAATTTCTGGTATCTTTCAAAAAATTTTTCACGCTTTTACCACAATATCTGAAATCGCAGTTGCCAAACGCTTCCTGGCAGGTTATAATCAAAAAAGTTCAATGCGAGGTGTATCAAATGGCAGGCACGTATTCCGTTCTACTCTCCGAGCTGGTGCAGGAATTCAATCTCGATTTTCTCTATCAGTCTACAGACTATGAAAAAATCCGCGTTACCGTTGACGATGTCAGCCGTCCGGGCTTGCAGCTGGCGGGCTTTTTCAATCACTTTGAGCCGATGCGGCTTTATGTCTGCGGCACGGTGGAGTGCGCCTATCTGGAAAAGCTCTCCCATGAGGAGCGTCTGATTATCTTCGATCACTTCCTGTCGTACAAAGTTCCGGCGCTGATTATTGCGCGTGGAATGCCGGTTCTGCCGGAGTGCCTGATGATGGCGGAAAAGCATGACGTGTCAATTCTCAGCAGCAAGGATACCACGTCCTATTTGATGTCCAGTCTGATTACGTATCTGTCGCGCGCGCTTGCCCCGCGTATCACGCGCCACGGGG
>CAKTUT010000023.1 GCA_934621665.1 uncultured Oscillospiraceae bacterium
CCGCTCGTTTGTGCGTGGAAACATTGCCGCGCTTGCAAGGAAAGGCAAAAACGAGATCGTATTGGAGCTGGACTATTTCCAGTCACAGCAGACGTATGACGTGTTCAACGGCTACTATTACGGAAGCGGCGAGGTCACAGAGACGCTTATGAACTGTGTCAGCTATGAGACGAACATCGAAGCGATGTATCTGTTCGGGAGCTTCTCCGTGCGGCCGGATTCCGGCTGGCAGACAGGTGAAAACGGCGTTCGATTCGGCGACCGCTTCCGTCTCTGTGCTCCGGCCACAGACCTTGACTTGCAGGATATTACGGTGCAGGGCTTCCCGTTCTTCCACGGGGCCATGCGCCTGAAGCGCACGATCACTGTGCAGGATACGCACTGGCAGCTTCGCTGCGCGGGCCGCGTCCAGTATATGCGCGTATTTGTAAACGGGCAGAAAGCCGGAACGCTGCTTTTTAGCGATACGCTTGATCTTTCGCCGTATCTGCATCCGGGTGAAAACACGCTGGAACTGGAGCTGATGGCCAGCAACCGCAACCTCTTCGGCCCGCACCACAACGCGGCAGCGCCCGAGCCGATGTCGGTCGATCCAACGCTGTTTTCGCTCTATGGCAGCTGGCACGACGGAAAGAGCGAGGGCTATCGGGAGAATTATGCGTTTGTGCGGTTTGGGCTGGAGCGCTGTGATTTGATTTCTTTCTGATGCGCGAGTGAGTAAGACGAAAAAAATTGGATAAAGAAATGCGCTGCCTGTAAATTCTACGGGCAGCGCATCTTTATATCTTAGTGTTTATTCTGCGTCGTGACGGGTAATGTCAATCACGATGGAGTCGTCTGCGGCGGGCGCCTCGTTGGCAGCGGGAGCGTCCTCAGCGGGGGCTTCTGCCGGAGCTTCTTCGGCAGGCGCTTTTTCTGTGGCGGGTGCTTCTGCGGTGGCTTCCGGTTTGACAAAATCGCTCTCGTCGGCAGTGGCAACGACGGTTTCTTCCGGCTCTTTCAGCTCGCTGATGTAGGCGCGAAGCTGCTCAATAAGCTGCTTGGATTCGTCAATTTTCTGACACCACGGCAGATATTCGGCGCTGTCCATCTCTTCGCTGACGGCATAGTCGCGATAGTAGAGCTTGCCGAGCTGCTGCTCTGCCTTTTTGATCTTATCCTCTTCTGCGTAGATGGAGATGTTTGCCTTTGCAATGGCGGCTACCTGCTTGGCCTTTGTTTTTGCCGCGGCAGCGGCCTCGAGCGCAAGGTTCTTTGCATTTTCAAAATTCTCAGAGAAATTCATACCAATACCCCTTTCATATGTGCTCGGTATTTCTATGCTCCATTATAGCATTTTTGGCGAATTTGGGAAGTGGGTTGACGATTATTTCAAAAAATATTTACATTTCTCCGTCAGTTTCCGGCTTTGACGCAGCTTCAGCCGCTTTTTTGCGGTTGACATAAAGCGTATCTGCCGTAGGCTTGCGCTTGAGATAGTTATACAGCAAGATGCCCAGCGCAGCGACAAAGAACACGATGGCGAGCATCTGGCTGACACGGATGCCGGTGGAGAAAAGATAGAGACTGTCGGTGCGCAGCCCCTCAATCCACGAACGGCCAAGGCCATACCATGCCATGTAAAGCAGGAAAATTTCACCGTCGAATTTCCGCTTTTTGATGTAAGAATGCAGACCGATAAAGCCAATCAGATTCCACACAGACTCATACAGGAACGTGGGATGATAGTAGCAGACCTCACCGGCAGCATTTTGAAGTCCCATTTTAAAGAACGCATCCGTCACCGCGCCATAGGCCTCGCGGTTCATGAAGTTGCCCCAGCGGCCGCAGAACTGCCCGATGATAACGCCCATGGCCGCCACATCCAGCAGCACGGCGACGGGGATTTTCTTAAAATGCGCCACCAGCAGCAGCGTCAGGCCACCGCCGATGATGCCGCCGTAGATGGCAAGACCACCCTCCCAGATGTAAAGCACCGAGACGGGATTGTCGCGGAACAGCTCCCAATAGAAAATGCAGTAGTAGGCGCGCGCGCAGATAATGCCAATGGGCACGGCCCAAAGAAGCATATCCAGCACGTCGTCGTCTGTGATGCCAAACGTTTTTGCGCGGCGCATCATATAAAGTGCCGCCAGCACAAAGCCGCAGGCGATGATAATGCCGTACCAGTAGATAGCCTTACCGAATACCGTAAAGGCAACGGGACTTGGATTGACCGTAATGCCAAGGTTCGGAAAGGTGATAGGGGATGCCAGAAACATCAGAAACCCTCCTTAGTTTTCATTTGGATAGATGATGGAGATGCAGGCACGCTCACGCGTGACGTTTTCCATCAGGAACTGCCGCACAGCCTCCGCGTCTACGCGGCGGAACAGCTGCGGATAGTCCAGATATTCAATTCCCGCAAAGTGCGACGCGCACATCCGGTAGCATGTGCCCTCAAACGCGTCCAGCATCCGCGTGCGGCGGCCGAGCATCGACTTTTTCAGCCGTGCCAGATGCACCTCGTCCACGCCCTCGCGCACAATGCGCCCCGCTTCCTGCAACAGCGCGTCTAAAATCGCTTCTGGCGTGTCGCTGTCGCCAGAGGCCTCCAGAATGGAGAGATTTTTCATCGTTTCAAAGTCCACGGAGAAGTCGGCATCAATCACATTTGCGTCATACAGCTTCTGATAGAGTGCCGACGATTCGCCCGCCAGAATTTCTGCGGCAAGGTCGCCGACGAGCTCCTGAAGCGCAGCTTCATCCGGTGTTTTGGCCGGCACGCACTTAAAGCCGATGGCAAACGTGGGCATCGACACCTCCATGTGCGACTCCACGCGCGGCTGTGGAACGTCCATCGTCTCATCCGCGCCATAGCTGCGTGCAGGCATGGAAACGGGTGTGACATCCGGCGTGTGCGCCGCGGCAAGGCGGACGATAAGTTCCGGATCAACATCACCCTCCACACACAGCATCAGATTCTGCGGCGCGTAGAACGCCTTGTGGCAGGCGTAGAGCGTGTCGGACGTAATATCGGCGATGGACGCCACACTGCCCGCAATTGGAATGCGGACGGGGTGTGAGCGGTACATGGCGGCAAACAGCGACTCAAATACGGCGGAGTCGGCGCTGTCGTCATACATCTTGATCTCCTGTGCGATGATGCTGCGCTCTTTTTCCACGCTCTCATCGGTAAAGTAGGGCGTGGTGACCATATGCAGAAGCGTTTGCAGGTTTTCCTCGAAGCACTCGGTGCACTCGACATAGTATGCCGTCATGCAGTAGGTGGTAAAGGCGTTGTTGCTGCCGCCGTATTTTGCAAACGTCTCCATGGCGTTGCCCTCGGGCAGGTCAAACATCTTATGCTCCAGATAGTGCGCCGTGCCGGCCGGGACGCGCCAGATTTTGCCGTCCTGCGTAAACACCTGGTCGTTTGAGCCGAAATCGACCGCAAGGAACGCAAATTTCCGCGCAAAGCCTTTGCGTACAATCACGCGAACCAGCAGGCCGTTCTCCAGCCGCTGCTCATAGTATTGTTCCCCGGTTTCCGGGAAGCTTTTCAGAATCATTTCCCGGCTCCTTTCAAAAAATAGACAGTGTCAAGGCTGACGCGGCGCGCGGCCTCGGCAACCTGCTCGGGTGTGACATTTTCAATCTGTGCGGCAAGGCCGGCCATTGTGCCGTCAAGTCCTGCAATAACCTGACCCATATAAAAATCATCCAGCCGGCCTGGAGAGTCCATAGCGGCTTTGAGATCAGAGAGCAGATAGCGCTTGGCGGAGGAAAATTCATAGTCGGAGATTTCACCGCGGCGGCATGCGTCCAGCTGACGGAGAATTTCGTCGTGCGCCGTCTGGAACTGGTCGCTCTCAATGCCGGACGAGATAATCATCACGCCCTTGAACTTTTCAATTGACGAGCTTGCGTAGTAGCAAAGCCCCATCTCCTCGCGTACTTTCAAAAACAGTTTGCTGGTTACGCCGCTGCCAAAAATGACATTCATCATCAAAAGCGCCGGATATTCCGCATCGCATACCGTGCAGCCGGTGCGAAGTCCGATTGCAAGCTTGCCCTGCGTCACGTCCATCTCTTCGGTGCGCTCGCGCGCATTGCCCGCCTGACGGATGACCTGCGTGCCGGTGGAGACAATGCGGCCGCTGCGCGGCAGCGGTGCAAAAATGTTTTTCAGAATGTCTGCGGCTTCCTCTGGCGATTTGCGGCCCATATAGAACAGCTCCACCTGACTGCCGGAGAGAACGTCCTGATAGTGATCGTAGAGCGTCTTTTCGTCGATGGTCTCCAAATCCTCCACGTCGCCCGCACGCGGAATGCCATAGGGCTCGTCCGCGCACATGGTGCGCAGCAGCTGTGAGACGGCGTAGCTGCGCTTGTCGTTGATGCGCGAGAGCATGGCATTTTGCAGATTCAGCTTTTCGCCATCCACAAAACTCTTAATAAACGTGCCGTTTTCTTTCAGCGGATGCAGCAGAATTTCTGCCACAAATTCGCACGTTTTTTGCATCATTGGCTCACCGGTGAGATCATCCTCCACATAATCGGCAAAAAAACCGGTCAGCTGCACCTCACCCTTTTTGCGCACCAGCGTCCCCACGCTGGCGCCGTAGAGCTCATCGAGCGCAGCGGAGATAGCGCGGATGGATGGATATTTTTCGCTTCCGCGCAGCAGCACGCTTGGGATCAGCGTATTGGCAGCCGCCTCACTCCGGCGCATGGGACGCAGAAAGTTGATGCTGAAGCAGCCGGTCTTGAATTTGTCTGTCTGCACGGCGGTCAGATACACGTCCGGCAGAATTTCAACACGATGGTTCATGTTTGCTTCCTTTGCAGTTAAATTTTAAAACAACTATCGCTATTATACTCCATTGTTCTCAAAAAGTAAAATATGTCTTGTTATTCTTCCGCAATTCATGTAAAATGAAGTATCATATTCTTGCAGGGGGCATTCCATGCAGTGGACAGAACTTACGGTCAAGACCTGCTCCGGCGCGATTGATTTTGTCGCCGACCGGCTGACGGTGCTTGGCTTTGACAGCTTTATTATTGACGATCAGGAGGAATTTCACGAATTTTTAGAGCAGAACCAGCAGTACTGGGACTATGTGGACGAGTCGCTGGAACAGCAGATGCAGGGGCTTTCACAGATTCGGCTCTATCTGGAAAGCACGCCTGGCGTGATGGAAACGGTCAGCTTTCTGCGCGACCAGCTTTCGGCACTGCGTGCGCAGTATCCGTCGGTGGATTTCGGCGCGCTGACGGTAGAGCTTGCAAACGTGCGTGATGAGGACTGGGAAAACAACTGGAAGCAGTATTATCAGCCGCTTGCCATCGGCAAGCGGCTTCTGGTGGTACCGCAGTGGCTTTCGCCGGAAAATCCGGAGGGGCGGATTCCTGTCCTGCTTGACCCGGGCATGATTTTCGGCACCGGTGCGCACGCGTCCACACAGATGTGCATGTGTGAGCTGGAGCAGTATATCCACGGCGGTGAGCGCGTGCTTGATCTTGGAAGTGGCAGCGGCATTTTGTCGATTACGGCGCTGCTGCTTGGCGCGGCGACGGCCACCGGTGTGGACATTGACCCCAAGGCGGAGGACATTGCACGCGAGAATGCGGCGATCAACGATCTGCACGCTGACCGCTTTACGGCGGTGACGGGCGACGTGATCGGCGACAAGGCCATGATGGAGCGGCTTGGAGGCGGCTACGACGTGGTGCTTGCCAACATTGTTGCCGATGTCATTATCCCGCTTTCACCGGTTGTGCCGCACTTTTTAAAGCCGGACGGCGTGTTTATCTGCTCCGGTATTCTGGACAAGCGTCTGGACGAGGTCAAGGCGGCAATTGAGGCGGCGGGGCTTACCATCGTTTCCGTCGGCGCACAGGAGGACTGGCGGCGCATTACTGCGCGGCCGAAAGCGTAAGCGCCGGGCGGGAGGAGGCTTTTTGTCTTGCGAATTTTTTCCTATCGCAACAAACGCGCGCTTCGGCGCGGCGGACTGATTGCGCTGGCGGTGCTTTTACTGCTGGCAGTGCTGATTCTGTGCCGCGTGATTTATCTGGAGCGCTATGTGACATATACCGCCGACGGGGCAAAGCTCGATTATACGCAGAAGCTGACGCGGACGGATGTTGACCCGCAGAAGCCAAACCCGGATGACTATCCGTTCGAGATGATTCTCGAAAGCAGCACCGTGCAGGAGGAGAGCGGAACAACGCTTGCGCAGTTCCAGGGCGTGTATATTACGACCAACATGATGGCGCAGCACCTGGACGAGGTATTGACCGCAGTTGACAGCCTTGACCCGGATATCACGGCGGTGATGATCGACGCAAAGAGCATTTTCGGCTTCTACTACTATTCCAGCGAGCTGACCGGCGCGGAAACCGCTGACAGCGATATTGCGGCGATTGATGCGCTGATTGAAAAGCTGACGCAGAAAGAGGGACTTCGCGTCATTGCGCGCGTTCCCGCGTTCTGTGACCCAGAGTACGCGCTGAAGCATCAGGACGATGCGCTGCCGCTTTATACCGGTGCGCTGTGGACGGACGAGAATAACTGCTACTGGCTCAATCCGTATAAAAACGACGTGCAGGGGTATCTTGTGTCGATTGCCATTGAGCTGAGTAAGCGCGGCTTTGATGAAATTTTGTTTGACGACTTCTATTTCCCATCGTCTGACCGGATCGCGTGGAACAGCGACATTTCGCGCGAGGATGCGGTGCTGGACGCGGCGCTGAATGTCTCCGACAGTCTCTATGGCTATAATATTGCTGTCAGCTTTGGCTCAGAGTCTCCGGCAGTTGCAAAATACGCCTCGCGCATCTATGTCACAACCGACGACCCCACGCAGGTCATGGAGCTGACCGATGCGATGCAGGGAACGCTCGCCGATATGGCGTCGCAGATTGTATTTCTGACGGCCTCACGCGATACGCGCTTTGAGCAGTGCTCGGTGCTGCGGCCGCTGCTGGATTCATAAAATATGCAGAACCCGCCGGAATTGCCGGCGGGTTTTTCCCATCTGAACTGGAAACAGTTGACGATTTATGGTATGATAAACACATTATGAACAGGGGAGGCGGACGTATGCGCGGACTGATGACAGTTTTGCTGCCATTTTGTGCGGCCTTGGCCGCGGGTGTTTTGTGCGCGCTGCCTCCGATTTGGGCGGCCGGAATTGCGGTGCTGGCCGCGAGCCTGGGCGGACTGAGCCTCCGCTTTGCCGGAAAGCGCGGCGTCCGCGCGGCGCTGTGCCTGTTTGGCATCTGTGCGGGACTTTTGTGGTACGGTGCGTATCAGATTTTGTTTTGCCGGAGTGCCGAGGCATACGACGGCATGGAGCTGGAGCTGACGGCAGCGGCGCTTGACGCGCCAGTGGAAAGCCGACACGGCTGCGCCGTGCTGTGCGAAATCAGACTGGACGGTCGCCGCTATCGCGCGCGGCTGTATCTGGACGAAAGCGCACCGAAAATTTTGCCCGGAGACCGTATTTGCGGCACAATGAAGCTGACGCTCACGCCGCAGCTCCCGTCGGAGGACGATACGCTCTATTTCCGCTCACGCGGCGTATGGTTTACCGCGTCGATGCGCGGTGCGTATCAGGTAAAGCTGCCTGCGTGCCGGTCGCTGCGCGATCTGCCGGCGCTTGCGGCGCTGGAGCTGCAGCAGAAAATTGCGGAACTGTTCGATAAGAAGAGCGCGGGCTTTTTGACGGCGCTCTTGACCGGCAGCCGGACAGGCATGGATTTTGCTGCGCGCAATGCACTGTCGGTTTCTGGTATTTATCACACAATTGCCGTGTCGGGAATGCACGTGTCCATCCTGATCGGAATGATTTTGCTGCTCTGCGGTACACGCAAGCGGTTGGCCGCGGCAATCGGCGTGCCGGTGGTGGTATTCTTTGTGCTTTTGACCGGCGCGCCCGCCTCGGGCGAACGCGCTGGCGTTATGCAGATTTTGCTGCTGCTTGCGCCGCTTGTAAAGCGGGAGTATGACCCGCCTACGGCGCTGAGCGTGGCGCTGGCGCTGCTGATGGCGGAAGATCCATGGTCAGTTTACAACGTCGGCCTACAGCTTTCGTTTGCGGCGGTGGCAGGAATTTTGCTCTTTGCGCAGAAAATCCACACACCGGTTGCAAGCAGCGGCTGGTATCAGGCGCTGCTTAAGCGCGCAGGCGCAATCCGGTGGCTGCCGGAGACAATGCTGGCGTCGTTCTCGTGCTCTATCGCTTCCATGGCGTTTTCACTGCCGCTGACAGCAATTTACTTTGGAACGGTTTCGCTTGTTGCACCGATTGTCAATGTGCTTACGCTCTGGGCGGTGACAATCTGCTTTACATGCGGGATTGTCATTACACTGCTGGCACTTGTCTGGACGCCGCTGATGCTCGGGCCTGCGTGGCTGCTTGGATGGCTGGCAAGGTTTGTTTTGTGGCTGGCGCAAGCGTTCTCCAGACTGCCGTTTGCGGCAGTCTATCTGACAAATGCCTACTGGATTTCATGGAGCGTGGTGCTGTATGGCACAGTGCTGCTGTGCCTGCTGCTGCCAAAACGGCCGAAGCTTTTGCCAACGGCGGCTTGCCTGACTTTGAGCCTTGCGCTGACTGCTGCGCTTTCCTATCTGGATTTTCATCTGCCGGACTTTACATTCACGGCGCTGGATGTGGGGCAGGGACAATGCCTTGTCTATGGCTGCAAGGACTTTACGGCGGTGATCGACTGTGGCGGCAGCAGCCCGGAGCAGGCGGGCGAGGACGCCGCGCGCTATCTGCTCAGCAGCGGCGAGAGGCGCATCGACGCGCTGGTGCTGACGCACTATGATGAGGATCACGCAGGCGGCGCGGCACAGCTGCTTTCGCGCGTCAAGGTTAAAAACGTGTACCTTGCCGACACCGGCCAGAGCCCGGAGATGCAGGCGCGCATTCAAAAGGCGGCGCAGGACGCGGGCAGCGAGGTACATCTTGTAGACGAGGATACGCTGGTGTCGTTTTCCGGCGGAAGCATGACGGTGTTTGCGCCCGTTTCTGACCGCTCGTCCAACGAATCGGGAATCTGCGTCTTGGCATCGGCGGCAGAGTATGATATTCTAGTAACCGGCGATCTGCCGGTGGAGGCGGAGACGGCGCTTTTAAGGGCGCATCCAGGACTTGGCGAGACGGAGCTTCTGGTTGCGGGACATCACGGTTCACGCACATCCACAAGCTACGCGCTGCTTGGCCGCCTGCGGCCGCAGACGGTGATCGTCTCCGTGGGTGAAAACAGTTACGGACATCCGGCGGACGAGACGCTGGAGCGAATCAGAAAATTTGGCGCGTCGGTTCTGCGGACAGACCAATGCGGCACAATTGTGATACGAGGATAGATACATGGCAAGAACAACCCGCTCGTCTGAGCGCGATGAGGCGCTTACACGGCTGAAAGCAGACCTGAAAAACGGAGAATATCAGAATCTCTATGTCTTTTGCGGGGAAGAGGCATATCTGCGCGAGCACTATTTGCGGATGCTGACCGGAAAGCTGACGGGCGGCCCTGCCGGGACGTTTAACGAGCACCGCTTTACAAGCGAAAATCTGACGCCCGAGGCGCTGGCCGAGGCGGTGGAGGCCATGCCGATGATGGCCGACTGGACGTTTGTGCGCGTAGATGATGCGGATTTTTACCGAATGGGCGCGGCGCAGTGCGAGCAGTATGCCGCCGTGTTCAGCGATATCCCGGAATACTGCTGCGTGGTGCTGACGTATGACACGATGGAGTATAAGCCCGGACCGGAGCGCAGCAAGCTGCGCGACGTCTTAAAGAAAAAGGCGTTTGTCGTGGAGTTTCAGAAGCAGTCGGAGGGGGAGCTTGCCAGGTGGATTTACCGCCACTTCAAGGCAGCGGGAAAAGACATCTCCGACCAGCTGTGCCGCCATATGATTTTTCTGACGGGCGGCGATATGACGGCGCTTGGCGGCGAAATTGACAAGGTTGCGCACTACTGCACAACGCCCGCGGTTGCAAAAAGTGATATTGACGCGGTGGTTACGCCCACGCTGAGCGCGCGAAGCTTTGATATCTCCAACGCCGTTTCAGCTGGAGATTATGATACGGCTATGGCAAAGCTTCAGGAGCTGTTTGCGCTTCAGGAAGAGCCGGTCTTAATTCTGGGCGCGCTCAGCTCACAGCTGCGCCGCGTATACTATGCCAAGCTTATTGCCTCCTGCGGCAAGAGCCAGCAGACGCTGATGGAGCTTGCCGATATCAAAAGCAGCTATGCGGCGGGGCTTGCCATGCAGGCGGCGCGGCGCGTGTCCGAACAATTCTGCGCGCGGTCGGTGGAAATCTGCTTCCAGACGGATGTTGCGATGAAGTCGAGCGGCGGCGAGCCGGAGCGGCTTTTGGAGCTCCTGCTTGCGCAGCTGGCGCAGGAGGCGCGCAATGCATAGGGTGAAGCAGGCAATTGTTGTGGAGGGGCGGTATGACGTAAACACGCTGCGGCAGATGATTGATGCGCCGATTTTTGAAACGCGCGGCTTTGGCATTATGTCTGACCATGAGCAGCTGGCGCTTTTGCGCGCGGCGGCGCGGCGGCGCGGACTTGTTATCCTGACCGACTCCGACGGAGCGGGATTTGTTATCCGCAACTATCTGAAAAGCGCGCTGCAGGGCGAAAATATTTTGCAGGCGTACATC
The DNA here is from genome assembly GCA_934621665.1 of uncultured Oscillospiraceae bacterium. Taxonomy (GTDB): domain Bacteria; phylum Bacillota; class Clostridia; order Oscillospirales; family Oscillospiraceae; genus CAG-170. The sequence goes on from CAKTUT010000023.1 coordinate 10,672, forward strand.
CCGGATATCTACGGCAAGGAAAAGCGCAAGACCGTACCCGGTAAAGAGGGAAAGCTTGGCGTGGAGGGAATGCGGCCAGAGGTGCTGCTGCAGGCGCTGCGCGACGCGGGCGCAGAGATTGACGGCGAGGCGCGCACGCAGAGCAGCACGCCGATTACAAAGGCCGATTTATATGCGCTCGGTCTGAGCGGGCAAAGCGACAGTGCCGTGCGGCGAAAGGCGCTTCAGCGGGCGCTGAGTCTGCCGGAGCATCTGAGCGCGAATGCGCTTTTGCAGGCGCTGAATCTGCTGTTTACAAGAGAAGAATTTTTTACGCAATACGAAAGTGAATCCGCGCCGGAGGCGTAGCCGCTGCGCGGATTGAGGACGATACCATGATCGACATTTCTGTCAAAGACCTTGTTAAAAGCTATGATTCCGAGCGAAATGTGCTCGACGGCATCAGCTTTGACATTCAGTCCGGCGAACGCGTCGGGCTTTTGGGACGAAACGGCGCGGGTAAGACGACGCTGTTTCAGATCCTGACGGGAGAGCTGGACTATAATTCCGGCGAGATTGCGTTTGCAAGCGGGAAAAAGATCGGCCTGATCTCCCAGATTCCAAACTACCCGCCGGAATACACGGTTGCCGACGTGCTGCACGCGGCGTTTTCGGAGCTTGAAAATCTGCGGCGGAAAATGGAGCAGCTTGAGCGGCAGATGACGGAGCATACGCCGCAGGATGTGCTGCGGCGCTATGACGAGCTGTCGAACCGTTATGCGGTTGGCGGTGGATATGAGATGGACACCGAGACAGACAAAATCTGCAACGGTCTTGCCATCTCCGGCGCGATGCGTGAGCAGCTGTTTGCCAGCCTTTCCGGCGGCGAAAAGACGCGCGTGAATCTGGCGCGGCTGCTGCTGGAAAAGACGGATATTCTGCTTCTGGACGAGCCGACAAACCATCTGGATATGAACAGTGTGGAGTGGCTGGAGGGCTATATCGAAAAGTTCAAGGGGACGGTCCTTACCATCTCACACGATCGCTATTTTCTTGATCGCGTGGTTACGCGCATTATTGAGATTCACGACGGCAAGGCGGAGTTCTACAGCGGCAACTATTCGTTCTATGTGGAGGAAAAGCAGGCGCGTTTTGAACTTCAGCTCAAGCAGTATGAAAAGGAGCAGGCAAAGCTCGGCCAGCTCGGCTTTACGCTGGAGCGCATGAAAGGCTGGGGCATCAACAACCGCACGCTCTACCGCCGCGCCATGTCCATCCAACACCGTATGGAGCGCATCGAAAAAACGGACCGGCCGCACAAGGAAAAGACCATGCGCGCGCGCTTTAACCAACGCGACTTCTTTGGAGACGAGGTGCTGTCGGTCAAGAATCTGTCCAAACGCTTTGACGGCCGGACGCTGTTTTCGGGTGTGGAGCTGACGGTAGCGGGCGGAGAGCGGATTGCACTTTTGGGCGACAACGGAACGGGCAAAACAACGTTCTTGCGTATTCTGCTCGGCGAGGAACTGCCAAGCGAGGGAAAAATCAAATTCGGTCCGACGGTCAAGTGGGCGTATCTGCCGCAGGTGATTCACTTTGACCACCCGGAGCGCACACTGCTGGATACGATGCTGTATGAGAAAAACTGCACGGTGCAGGTGGCACGCGACCGGCTGGGCGCGTTCTTATTTGAGGGCGACGATGTATTTAAAACCGTCGGCACACTTTCCGGCGGCGAGCAGAGCCGTCTGCGGCTTTGTATGCTGATGGATGAGAGCATCAATCTGCTGATTCTTGACGAGCCGACAAACCATTTGGACATCGCCTCACGCGAGTGGGTGGAGGATGCACTGGAGGAGTATGAGGGTGCGCTGATTTTTGTGTCGCATGACCGCTACTTCGTCGATAAGTTTGCAAGCCGCGTGTGGGAACTGGAAAATGGCCGTATCCGCGACTATCTGTGCGGGTATGAAAAGTATCGCTCCATCAAGGAATTTGAGCGGCTTCAGCAGCAGAGCGCACCAAAAGAGCGCAAGGAGAAAAAGGAAAAGCCGCGCAGCGGCGGAGACAAAAACTTGGAGAAGCAGATTCGCGCGATTGAACGCGAAATTGAAAAGCAGGAGCAGCTGCTTGCCGAATATGACGGTAAGATCGACGCAGCTGCGTCTGATTATCAGGAGCTTGCGCGTCTGATGGAGGAAAAGACCGCCGAGCAGACGCGCTACGCCGAGATGATGGAGCGTTGGGAGTCGCTGAGTATGGAGCTGGAGGGAGAACAATGAGTCTACTGATTATGGCCGCGCTGTGCGCGGTGCTTGGCGTTGTGTGCTTTCTTATCCCAGTTGGCATTTTCATGACAGGCGTGTGCTTTTTTGCGCTGACGGCGGTACTGGCGGCGCTGTGGCTGCTGAAGCGGAAAAACGCGCCAAAGGTATGGAGTCGGATTTTGATTGCGCTGACCGCCATCTCGGCGGCTGTGGTGCTTGTCGCGATGGGTGCGATTGCGTATCAGGGGAGAAATGACGTCATGACAGACAATACGCCAGAATTTGTGGTGACGCTTGGCGCGCAGATCCAGGGCGACCAGCCGTCGCTGACGTTAAAAAAGCGGCTTGACAAGACAGCGGAGTTTTTAAACGCAAATCCGGACGCGATTGTCTTTGTCTCCGGCGGTCAGGGGGCGGACGAGATTCAGACCGAGGCGTCGGTCATGGCGCGGTATCTGACGGAGCGGGGAATTGACGAAAGCCGCATTGTGCAGGAAACGCGCGCGTCTAATACGCGCGAAAATCTGATGTATTCCGCCGAGCTTGCCGAGCCGCGCGGAATCGACACCTCACGTGTGCTGATCATCACAAGTGATTTTCACATGGCGCGGGCAAAATATATTGCGCACTCGCTTGGTATGGAGCCGTCCGGCCTTTCCAGCGAGACATGGCCGTGGATCTTAAAGGTCAACTACACGCTGCGCGAGGTATTTGCTTTTGTCAAGGCATGGTGGGCGGCGCGATAGGCAACGAGAGGATTTGACTTTTCTGTCCATCGTGATAGAATAACAATAACGAACACACAAAGGAGTGCTTTTTATGAGTGGTTGCAGCGGAAACTGTTCCAGCTGCGGCGAGAGCTGCGCCGACCGCAAGCCGGAGAGCCTGCTGGCCGAGCCAAACGCAAAATCCAATATCAAACACGTCATTGCCGTTGTATCCGGCAAGGGCGGCGTAGGGAAATCCACCGTAACGGCCATGATGGCCGCCGCCATGCGGAAGCTTGGACACACCGTCGGCATTCTGGACGCTGATATCACAGGCCCGTCGATTCCGCAGGCGTTTTCTCTGCATGAGCCGGCAGTCGGTACGGATGACGGTATCCAGCCTTCGGTGACAAAGGACGGCATCAAGGTCATGTCCATCAATCTGCTGCTGCCGAACGAAACGGATCCGGTTGTTTGGCGCGGCCCTGTTATCGCGGGCGCGGTGAAGCAGTTTTGGACAGATGTTTGCTGGGGCGATGTGGACTATTTGTTTGTCGATCTGCCGCCCGGAACGGGCGACGTGCCGCTGACGGTGTTCCAGTCGCTGCCGGTTAACGGCGTGATGATCGTCACCTCGCCGCAGGCGCTGGTGTCGATGATTGTGGAAAAGGCGCTGAACATGGCGCAGATGATGAATGTGCCGGTCTATGGCTTTGTTGAAAACTACAGCTATCTGGAGTGCCCCGACTGCGGCAAGCGCATCGAGGTATTCGGCAAGAGCCGTCTTGACGAGGTTGCGCTGGCACACTCGCTGCCGGTTCTGGCGCGTCTGCCGATTGACCCCGAGACGGCAAAGCATTTTGACGCAGGTGAAATGGAAAGCGTCGATCTGAGCAAGATCATGCCGGCGGCAACGCTGATTGAAAAGGTGAAATAAGCTGTTTGCAGGCGTGAAAGTGGCCGCAGCGGGGATATGCCGCTGCGGCTGTTTGTATAAAGAAAACCACGCGTTAGACGCGTGGTTCAAAAAAGCCTATGGCGATGAGCAAAAAATCCTGTTAAGAT